>CAMZGJ010000157.1 GCA_947306375.1 uncultured Spirochaetales bacterium | reverse complement strand
CTCAGTTCTCTTTCAATCTCCATGCCTTTCTCAAGAGGAACACGGAAGTAAGATGTGCCCGTTACAAGGTCTCCCTGAAACAGGTAGTACGGTTTGATACGGGCTGCAACAAGGGCGTTGCACAGTTCTTCCAGGGCATCTGCATTATCATTTACACCGCGTAGGAGAACACTCTGGTTCATGGCAGGGATGCCGGCATCAACAAACCTTGCAACGGCTGAGACTGCTTCGGAAGTCAGCTCCCTTGCATGGTTGAACTGTACCATGAGGTAGAAGGGAGCTGTGTTGAACTGCTTCAGACCTGAGATAAGCTCATCTGTAACTCTTGAAGGAAGCACAACCGGAACCCTTGTGCAGAGCCTTATGACAAGAGAGGGCCTTGCCTTACGGAATGCCCCTATCATTGAAAACAGCTCTGAGTCTGAGAGAGTCAGAATGTCTCCGCCTGTGAGCAGCATCTCCTTAATCTCATCATGTTCAGCAAGATAAGAAGCTGCGGATAAAACATCTTCATGAGAAGCAGGACCCTGCATGTTGCCGGTAAAGCGGCGCCTGAAGCAGTGGCGGCAGTACTGGGCACACAAATCCGTGGCAAGAAAAGCAACCCTGTTCTTGTAGCGGTGGATAAGCCTCTCTCCGTGGCTGTGGTCCACCTCCGCAAGCGGGTCAGGACACTCGGAACCAACCTCCAGATTCTCATGAACTGTGGGAACAACCTGACGTCTTAAAGGATCTGAAGGATCATCAGGGTCTATCAAAGAGAGGTAATAAGGGGTAATAAGAAGCGGAAGGCTGACAGAACTCTCCTGCCAGCCTTTTTCCTCTTCAGTAAGATTGAGAACTTTTTCAAGTTCAGTCATTGACTCTTTCAAGGTATTCCTTTGTCTCAGTGTTGACTCTGATCTTTTCACCCTGCTTGATGAAGATGGGAACTCTGACTCTGAGTCCGGTCTCTGTTGTGACAAACTTTGTAGCACCCTGGACTGTGTCTCCCTTGATGGCTTCCTCAGCCTCTGCAACTGTGTAGACAACCTTGGAGGGAATCTGGATGTCCAGAATCTCATCATTCCATGTTGTGCAGCGGTATGTCTCTCCGTCTTTCATGAGAAGTTCATAGCCTTCAAAGTTTGCCATGGGAACTGCAACATCTTCATAGGTGTCATTGTTCATCATGTGGAAGTACTCACCGTCATTGTATGTGTACTGGTAGTCAAGAATCTCAACGTTGATGTCCTCAACACTGTCCTGGCTTTTGATTGTCTCTGAAAGGACCTGGCCTGTTGTGGGGCTCTTGAGCTTGAGCCTTACAAATGCAGAACCCTTTCCGGGGTTGACGAATTCTCTTTCCACGCAGATAAAGGGCTGGTCCTTGATCAGGAGTGCTGTGCCCTTGTCTATCTGTCCTGCCTTAATTGACATATTTTCACCTCAAATTATTCAGTTTCCAGAAGATACTATCACAAAACACCTTAGTAGGTGAAGATACTCGATAAATCAGTTCTCAAACGGGAACAGCAGTGTTTCCTGAATGCTCTTACGTCCGGTCAGAACCATGAGCAGTCTGTCCATTCCTATTGCCACTCCTGAACACAGAGGAAATGAGTCAAAACAATCTGCAAATGAAGGGTCTGCGTCAGGAATAGGTCTTCCGTTGTTATTGCGCATTTCAACAAGACGAGCCTGTTCTTTTGCATAATAAGAACGGACAACCTCCGGATCTGTTTCTTCAAGATAACAGTTGGCAATCTCAATTCCGCGGATATACATTTCCCAGCGTCTGCGCCAGTTGCCGTTGCGCTTTGCAAGGCAGTCTATCTGCTGCGGAAAGTCCGTAAAAATAACAATCCTATCGGTAGGAATTGAAGGTTCTACGAATGTACAGAATATACGGTTGAAAGTGTCATCCCAGCTTTCCGGTCCGGGAATATGAAGGCCCAGTTTTTCAACGGCTGTTTTCCTGAGAAGGGCAGGATTCTGCAGTTCTTCCAAATCCAAAGCACAATACTGCAGAACTGCGTCTTTGACGCTCATTACTACAGGCTCATTATCAAGCCAGGAGGGACGTTCATAATCAGCAAAGGCAAGACTTCTTAGATACTCCAGAGTCAGTTCAATTGAATACTTTTCATCCTGTCCCACGGTGTAATATTCAAGCATTGTGAACTCCGGATTATGAACACTTCCCAACTGCTCGCAATTACGGAAACACTTGGATATCTCATAGACAGAACCGCAACCTGAGGCAATGAGTTTTTTTATAAAAATCTCAGGAGACGGAACCAGATACAGTTCTCTGCTTCCGGTAAATTCATTGATAAAAGCGGTGGCAAAACAGTCAATGGTAGGCTCCGGAATAAGGTCCGGACTGAGGATTGGAGTTTCAACCTCCAAATAACCTTTGGAATCAAAAAACTCTCTTGTTTTTCTGTAAAGAAAAGACCTGTCTTTTGCCTGCGTAAACTCTGCCTGTGCTGTCATGCTGGAAGTGAAACATTATTCAGAAAAATAGGCAATACTTTTCCCCTTCCTAGTCCTTATGTTCTT
>CAMZGJ010000156.1 GCA_947306375.1 uncultured Spirochaetales bacterium | reverse complement strand
GCTGACAGTATAAGTTGTTGCAAACACATGGTGGGCCATGAACCAGCCAATGCCCAGATAAACAACTGTAAGAAGAACGGCACTCAGACAGCGTAACGCAGCACCGGCATTCTTCCCGGCCACCTTCCTGATAATGAGGAAAACCAGATCACAGAGTGCAAAGGCGGCTGCCAGATGCAAAAGCACCACAAGGAAAGTGGTGACGTTTATCAAGGCAAAGAGTCCAACGGGCAGAACAAGACCGAATGAGGCTGCACGGGCTGAGACTTTGCTTTTTTCAGACAGCCTTTGAAGAAAAGGCAGTTTATGAAAGTGTGCCGCAATGAATACCACTGCGGCAAAACTTAAGAGAAAAATAAATGCAATTAGAACCAGTAAAACTATCATTCAGCAGTAACCACACGTTTTTTAGGCTCAGTCAGTCTCATTATCAGAATTCCCACGGCTGCAAACAAGACCATTACAGCCGCATAGTCCAGAAGGAAGAATACAATAGGCTCTCCGAAATCAAAAAATGCAAACACTGTTCTTCTGAACATGTAGTGTGGAAACAGTCTTTTCGCAAAGGCAAAAATACCGTAGAGAGATACAGCAGAACTCAGAATGCAGACAATAATTCCGGTTTGTCTCTTATTGTTGATGAGCTTTTTCAACGGGGTGTGCAGGTGCATTCCCGCATGAATACTCATCAGAACAAAGCTCCAGTAAGCAACCATCATGTGGATTTCCCTTGCTGCGGCACTGGCCCCGGACAGGGGATCTGAGACAAAGGCATACAGATACTTTGACATAAGAATTCCGCTTACCGGCTGGAGAATCATGGACAGCAGCAGGAGCATGTCCGCAACTGTAATGACCATGCGTCTGGCTGTGTACCTGCCCTTGAAAAGAGCCGGATACCATTTGCGGTTCAGAACGTGATGTACCGTAAACAATACCAGCATCAGTGTGCCGGCAACCTCATGGAACAGCTCTCCGATCAGAGAGTACGCCATGAGCGCCATGAGCACAACTGTCATTGCAATATCCAAAGTCAACCTTGTCTTTTTGCTTGTCATATCAATACCCAAGGCCTGAAAGCCACTTGGCAACGTCATCGCCGGCATTTGCCGCGCGATCTCCTCTGACCGCAATTCCCTCAGCAACCGTTGCACCGGCTTCCAGCTGTTTTATCTCATTGAACGTTCCGCCGTCCCTTGAACCCTGGTGGGTCATGAAGGGGACAATGGTCTTGCCGCTGAAGTCATAGGTATCAAAGAAGGTCTGCATAATCATGGGCAGGCGGTACCACCAGATTGGGTATCCGATAAAGATTGTGTCATAATCCTCGGGGTTCACATCCAGCGAGAAGGCCGGGCGCTCATTGCGGTTCTGCTCCTGTCTGGCCTTGTCAGCTGTGTCATTGTACGCAAGCGGGTAGGACTCCTTTGCAGTAATTCTTGCCACGTCCGCTTTCATGCGGCTGCTGATCAGGTTTGCAAGATATTCCACTGAAGCAGTGCCGTCAACGCGCGGTGTTGCGGAAGAAACTGCGTCTGCAGTGTCATTGTTTGCCGGTGTGAAGTAAACAATCAATGTCCTGGAGTCTGATTGTTTAACCTGAATACTTGAACTAGTACCGGATCCTGTCTCTGATGAACCGTTTGCAAAGACAGATGCCGTTGCAAGAATCAATGTAAAAAGAATAATTCCTAAACGTCTCATATTCACTCCTTGTCCAGGCTCTTCAACCAGGTTTCCACAGCCTTTGCAGCACCTGTTTCCGCACTGCTCATCTCAACGGGAAGACCGGTGAGAATATTTGCCTTGGGAGCAAGCTGTCTGATTGTCCTGTAAGTTCCTCCGTCCCTGGAGCCCATGTGGGTGTTGAACGGGATAATGGTCTTTCCGCTGAAGTCATACTGCTCGAAGAGTGTGTACATGATCATTGGAAATGTGTAGCACCACATGGGATAACCAATGTAAATGCGGTCATAGTCTGCAACCGGCAGCTGCTCTTTAATAACCGGACGTGCATTTGTGTCATGCTCCTTCTGGGCTCTGCGCAGCAGGGCGCTGTAGTGGCTGCGATCTGAGTCGTAGGCATCGGCGGGGACAATTTCCAATATGTCCGCGCCGGTCTGCCTTGCTATTTCCTTTGCAACCTTTTGTGCCGTACCGTAGACGGAGAAGTAGAGCACAAGTTCCTTTGTCATTACAGGTCCTCCTTCAGCTCCATGGCTGCATAGGCTGCAAGAAGTTCGGGAGTTGCCGTGTAGTAGCGTGTGTTCTTGTCAACCTTGGCAATTTCCGCCATTTCCTCATCCGTGAGGGCAAAGTCAAAGATGTTGAAGTTATCCCTGATGTGGGCGGGGTTCTTGGAGCCGGGGATCACCACGTTGCCGCTCTGGATGTGCCAGCGCAGGATAATCTGGACGTTGCTCTTGCCGTACTTTTCTGCAAGTTTTGTGAATACGTTCTCGTTGACAAGGTTCTTGTCTCCGTGACCGATGGGGGACCATGCCATAAGGCCCATGCCGTATTTTGCAAGAAGCTTCTTGAGCTCTGTCTGGGGGAAG
>CAMZGJ010000155.1 GCA_947306375.1 uncultured Spirochaetales bacterium | reverse complement strand
GTGTTGAGCATTCATCCTTTTTTCTGACATAATTAGGGTGATGAAAAGTGTTGTTATCATGGGCCGTCCCAACGTGGGTAAAAGCACGCTGTTCAACAGGCTCGTAGGAAAAAGAAGAGCAATCACGGACCCCACTCCCGGTGTGACGCGGGACCTTATGACCGAGACATGGATTCTCAACGGCCATGCGGTAAGTCTTACGGACAGCGGCGGGGTGCGCCTTGAGAAGGGCGGCTTTGATGAGCTGGTTGCAAAAAAGAGTATGTCGCTGCCTGAGAAGGCGGATGCAATTATATTTCTCATGGACTGCACGGAGGTTACTCCTGAGGACCAGAGGCTGCTCAAGGACCTGAGGCCGTATTCGGACAAGATAGTCCTGACAGTGAACAAGATAGACGACGTTACCAGACAGGACCTTATCTGGAACTTCTTCTCATACGGTTACCAGCGCGTGGTGGGCATAAGCTCATCCCACGGACTTGGGATAGACATCCTTGAGGAAACCCTTATGGGCATGCTGGACCTGGACAATGAGGAAGAGGTGCTGACGGATGAGGATGAGCTGAGGGAAAACCGCAAGCTCAAACTTGCAATCCTGGGAAAGCCCAACACCGGAAAGAGCACTCTTGCAAACCTGCTGACAGGGGATGAGATTTCAATTGTCTCTCCCGTTGCCGGCACTACAAGGGATGTTGTGAAGGGCGGTTTCAGCTACAGAAACACTGAATTCACAATACTGGACACTGCGGGAATAAGAAGAAAGGCCAAGGTGGAGGAGGACGTTGAATATTACAGCGTCAACAGGGCCATCAAGACCATAGATGAGGCAGATGTTGTGCTTCTTGTTGTGGACTGCGCGGAAGGTCTTGCGGAGCAGGACAAGAAGATTGCAGGCCTTATTGTCAGAAGGGGAAAGGGTGTTGTCATAGTTATGAACAAGACGGACCTTCTGACCGGAGTGGCAAACCAGGAGCAGGCTCTTGAGGACAGGGTGCGCTTTTTGTTCCCCGTTCTGAACTTTGCACCGCTTTGCTTCATAAGCGCAGCAAAGGCACAGGGCATAGACAAGATGCTGGATACCGTGCTCAGGGTGAATGACCAGCTTTCCAAGCGTGTGGATACCGCGCTTTTGAACAATGCGCTTTCCCAGTGGTCGGAGGCCTACCAGCCGCCGCGCGGTACGGAAGGACACTACAAGGTCTACTACGGAACCCAGATTTCCGCCCGCCCGGTAAAGTTCCTCTTCTTCATAAACAGGAGGAAGGACTTCCCGCAGGTCTATGTGCAGTACCTCAAGAACTGCATAAGAAAGGACCTGGGTTTTGCCCTTGTTCCGGTGGAGATAGATCTGAGGGAGCGCGAGAGGTCGGTAAGCAACCACAGCCTGGGCCAGAACGCAAAGGTAAGAAGCGCCTCTGAAAAGGCCGGGCCTGAAAAGCCTGTGCGCAGTACAGCGCCAAAGGGCGGAAAAGCCAAGGCCGCGCCCAAGGCCAAGAAGGTGGGCGCCAAGGCAAAATACCTTGCAAAGCAGGAGCAGAGGACGGCATATAAAGAGAAAAGGAGAAAACCGTGAAGTACAAGGCAATCTGTTTTGATGTTGACGGAACCCTCTATTCTCCGCAGCAGCTCAGACAGTTCATGATAAACATAGGCTTCAGCCACCCGGTCTGGGCCTCCAGATACAACAGGATGAGACAGCTGTTCAGACAGCTTCAGGGTTCCTTTGAAGAAATGAATATGGAAGGCACAAGCTTTGAGGACCGTGAGGCCCTTGTCTATATGAAGACCGCCGCAGGCCGCAAACTCAGAATGGTGGAGGCAAGGCAGAAGCTTGACAAAAACTACTACAGCCACATGGAGGAGGTTTACGCCACTCTGGAAAAGCAGCCGGAGACGGCACAGACCCTTGAGAAGATTAAGAAGGCGGGACTGACCGTCTGCGTTCTGAGTGACTGGCCGCTTTACAACAAGCTTGAGCTCATGGGAGTGGACTCTCTTGTGGACTGCAGGATAACACCCTATGACATGGGGTATCTTAAACCCGATGTCCATTGTTTTACTTATATGTTGGACAGACTGGCCCTGAAGAACACGGAGGTGCTCTTTGTGGGAGACAGCTACGACAAGGATATTACCGGGGCATCAGCCGCCGGCATTGATTCAGTTCTCATCGGCCGGCACAGGGACCAGAAGGAACAGTTCCCGCTGGCTGCTGAAGTCTTTGATACCTGGAAGGATTTTGATGCCTGGATCGGCAGTCAGTTGGAGGCGTAATCCATGGAATTAGCAACCGTTTTACCTATAGCATTGCCCATAGTACTGTTTGTAATAACCCTCATAATCATCTTCGGACTCAGGGGAAGCGACAAGAACACCCGCAGTCTTGCAAACACCAAACGCCTGGTGGAGCAGATTGAGACCGACGTTGCAAAGGCAGATTCCAACTTCAAGCAGGAGATTGCCGAGATTGAGGCTCAGATAGGGCAGAAGGAAGACCAGGTGCGCAGCCTGATCCAGACCAGCACCACACACATAAACACACTGGATTCCTACAATGATGACTTCGGGCGCCTGGGTG
>CAMZGJ010000154.1 GCA_947306375.1 uncultured Spirochaetales bacterium | reverse complement strand
GGATTTATGAGGATATTACCGGTCTTGTAGGCGGAACACCTCTTGTGAAGGTTAAGAATTATTCAAAGGCACACGGCCTTGAGGCAACGGTTCTGGTCAAGCTTGAGTACCTGAACCCCGCAGGAAGCGTAAAGGACAGAATTGCAAAGGCAATGATTGAAGATGCAGAGAAGAAGGGACTTCTGAAGGAAGGCTCAGTCATTATTGAACCCACAAGCGGGAACACCGGAATTGGTCTTGCTGCGGTTGCGGCGGCAAGAGGCTACAGGGCCATTCTCACAATGCCTGAGACCATGAGCGTGGAAAGAAGAAACCTTCTCAAGGCTTACGGGGCCGAGATTGTGCTTACAGAAGGCGCCAAAGGTATGAAGGGCGCCATTGAGAAGGCGGATGAGCTTGCAAAACAGATTCCCGGTGCCTTCATTCCGGGACAGTTCGTCAACCCTGCAAACCCCGCAGCACACAAGGCAACCACCGGACCGGAGATCTGGAATGACACTGACGGAAAGGTAGATATCTTTGTGGCGGGCGTAGGCACAGGCGGAACACTCAGCGGAACCGGAGAATACCTCAAGTCCAAAAACCCTGCAATTAAGATTGTGGCTGTTGAACCCGAGTCCTCCCCTGTTCTCTCAAAGGGAGTTGCAGGGCCTCACAAGATTCAGGGAATAGGAGCCGGCTTTGTGCCCAAGACACTGAATACCGGTATTTATGATGAAATTATTCCGGTGTCCAATGAGGACGCATTTGCAGCGGGAAAGGAAGTTGCAAGAAAAGACGGAATACTGGTAGGGATCTCCTCAGGTGCCGCATTGTACGCGGCAACACAACTGGCTCAGCGCCCGGAGAACAAGGGCAAGACCATAGTTGTACTGCTGCCGGACACCGGAGACAGGTATCTTTCCACTCCCCTGTTCACAGACTGAGTTCAGATACTGTAATCAAAACTGTCCATGCGGCTGTCCAGAATATCCTGGAGGGTAATTCCCTCAAGGTATCTGTTCACCACATCATAAAGGCCCTGCCAGACGGGAAGAAGTCTGGCATCGGCATAGGCGGCC
Organism: uncultured Spirochaetales bacterium; assembly: GCA_947306375.1. GTDB lineage: Bacteria > Spirochaetota > Spirochaetia > Sphaerochaetales > Sphaerochaetaceae > RUG14846. Next base: position 1,536 of record CAMZGJ010000154.1, on the reverse strand, counting down.
AGTTCCGCAGGGTCCTCAAGATTGGGAACCGGAGCAAGACTGCCTTCGGCAATTTCCAGTATTTCAGCCACCGTGTATTTTGACGGAGTCCGGGCAAGGGTATAACCGCCCCGGGCTCCGCGTACTGTCTTGAGCATGTTGGGGCGGTTCAGCAGGGAGACAATCTGCTCAAGGTATTTTTTTGAAATGCCCTGCCTGTCTGAAATGTCCTTGAGGGCCACCGGACCGTCATTTACGTGCTCGGCCAGGTCCAGCATAACGCACAGAGCATATCTTCCTCTTGTTGAGATTTTCATGTTGAACCCCCTGCCTGAATAATACCCTATACTCAGGTAGGTTTTCAATCAGCAGATTGAGACGGTCTCACACAGAGCCTTGCGGCTTGAGTGGTTGGGAAGCGGGAGCGCATCTTCTGCAGGATAGCCCAGATCCATGACCATGAGCACTTCCTCGTTCTCCGGAAGGCCCAGAGCCTGAGCAAGTTTTTCCGGGTCAAAGAAGTTGACCCAGCAGCTTGCAACACCCTCATCTGCCGCGGCAAGGATCATGTGGGTTGCCACAATTGAGGCATCTTCTACTCCGGAATCACGCTTTCCGCCCGGGTATGTGAAGACGTTGTTTTTGTCAAATGCCACAACCAGAACGGTGGGTGCTCCGTAGCGGCACGGGGACACACTGTCAATCTTTTCCAGGGCCTCTGCGCTCTGAAGGACATAGATGTGCTGTTCCTGAAGGTTCTTTGCAGTGGGTGCAAGCCTTCCGGCCTCCAGAATTGCGTCCAACTTTTCCTGTTCAATCTGAACGCCGTTGTACTTTTTGCATGAATACCTTTTCTTTATTACTTCCTTGAATTCCATAATCTTTCCCCTAAATCAAACTGAACTCAGAACTTTACTGTCCTGGGCGGAGCCGTAAATGAACAGAACACCGCCGTTGCGTCCTTGAAATAAAGGACAAGCGTGTTGCCGTCATCTTCATTGTACATAGTCCTCAGTGAGGGATATTTGTCCAGCATGTGCTTGCGCGCTTCTCTTCTGTCATCTTCCACAAGGGTTCCCGAGATTCTGAGCCACTGTCCGTCTTTGAATGCACAAAGTTCTGCCTTGGGGTTCTTTGCAAGCTGCTTTGCAACATCCTTTTTCTTTCCGGTCTGGATGTAGAGTCTGCCGTCAAAAATATCTACAGTTCCGAAGGGGCGCACGCGCGGCTGGTCTCCCTCTGCGGTTGCAAGGTAGTATGTTCCCGCCTTTTCTAGAAAATCAAATACGTTTTTCAATTTCCGGCCTCCTGAAGACATGGTAACACAGCTTACAGGCATACGTAAGAGCCGCAGTGCACTACATTGTGCCGTTTACTATTGCGGCGTACTGCTCCTCCGGAATCATGGGTGAGCAAATCTGCTCCATGAGAGATTCTTCTATCATGCAGGTTTTTGCGTACTGCTCACCGGCACGTACCACAAGTTCCAGGCGCGGCTTGGTTACTACTGCAGCCTCAGGTGCGTTGAACATGGGGCTTTCCGGAACGGTGATTATT
>CAMZGJ010000153.1 GCA_947306375.1 uncultured Spirochaetales bacterium | reverse complement strand
CCGCCCTCCATGCTGTCTATACCTGAGGTGAACACGGGATTGAGGGAGAAACTGCTGTCATTGAAATCTATTCCCACGCCGGAAACGGACACAACATTGCTTCTTGCGCTGCCCTCAATCTTTGAATAATCAGTGGTAATATTGAGATTTGAGACGTTGATTGAGCCCACAAGATCCCTGACCAGGGCGGAAACCTTTGCATTTCCTTCAACCTTATTTGACACATAACCGCCTGTTACCAGCGATACCTTTGTCAGTGTGGATTCTCCCGATACATCCAGGGCTTCAGTTGCACGGATGTTCAGGTTCTCTGCGTTAATATCCGCATTTCCTGTAACAAGAGCATTGGATGCGGATGTGATTATTGTCTCATAACCTGCAACATTTATTGCTGCACCGCCTGCAATCTGGACATCCGTAACATCTGTCTTTGCAGTTGTGGTCACATTGGAAAGAACATCTATGTCCTTTGAGTTGACATCTGCGTTCTTTATAACTGCATTTGTAACGGAATTGTTGTTGTATGAGCTTATTCCTCCCTCAACTCCGGCCAGGGCTGAAACCTGGACCTTTACGTTGTCTATCTGTGCCCGGTCCGTCCCGGTTGCTGAGACACTCACCTTGTTTCCGGCACTCACGGAGCCGCCGGAAATGAGGGCCTGGTTGTCAAAGTACATCTTGCCGCTGAGCCAGCCCACGTTTACGGCTCCGCCGCTTGCGGTAACATTTACGTTGGAGAGTTTGAAGGTGTCGCTGTCATCGTAGCCCTTGAGTTCACTTGAAGAAGAAACACTTACATTGTTCAGGGCATTGACGTTTCCGTTAATCTCCGCGGTAAAGCCCCTTCCCTGTCCGGATTCAACATCTGAAACCGGGGCAGTGTTCTGCCGGCGTTCATTGGCCTGAGCCTCTGCGTTGTCCAGACCTGCTTTCTTTTCAAGCTTTGTGTAGGTTTCCCCGTAAGAATCTTTGTCTCCCACACGGACAATGGTCACATCTCCTGCAATGGCTCCCAGGGCTGCCGTAACTCCAACATCCAGGGCACTTATGCCTGTCTGTGCATTCTGAGTTACGTTGACGTTCTTTGCATTGACCGAACCGCCGCCCGTTGTGGCTATTACTGCATGAGAGTCTGCGTTGTTGTATATGAGGTTTACGTTTGCAAGTCCTGCTCCTCCCAGACCTGCAACAGAACCGCTTCCTATTTCACTCTTTATATTTGACTTGTCAGATGCAGTAACATTTACGGTTTCCGATGCTGTAACAGTACGGTCTGCGGATTCAATACCCGCGTAGGTGTTTGTCTTTATACTGTTCTCTGTTACGTTAATACCGATGTTTCCGCCCATGCCGGTTCCTGTTGCGGATATGTTTTCCGTCTGAAGGTCGCGTACTGAAACGGCATTTACGTTAATGTTTGAAGCCCTGACTGCGCTGTTCCTGATAAGGGCTCTGGAATTGTTTGAGTAGTAGTTGAAGACAAAGTTGCCCGCAATTGTTGCACCCTGTCCGCCGCCTGCTCCCAAAAGGGCAAAGTTGAAGATCTGGTCTTCATAGTCTTTACTGTCATCTTTGTTTACACGGACGGTAACATCTCCGTCTGAATCTATATCGGAATCTTTAATCCGGGCTGTGGTATCTGAGTCCACGTCATTGATTATGACACTTGCCCCCAGGTTTACTCCCTGGCCCATGCCGGAAATACCCACAATCCAGTTGCTGGAGTTTATGTAGTTTATTGCATCCACTGTCAGGCTTCTCATCTTTGAACCGGTAAAGTTCTGAGTGTATGCCGAGGCTGAGTTCTTATAGTTGTTCCTGATTGCAATTCCGGTTGCGGAAACGCCCTGCCCCACACCGGAAACACCAACGGAGATATCACGGGTCTTAAAGAAATCGGTCGCGGTAAGGGTGGTGTCCGCGGCCGTTACGGCGCTGTTGCGGGCAAAGGAGAATACCGTTCCCTTGTAGTCGTTTACAAGCGGTGCCACGTTGATTGCAACGCCCTGCCCGGCTCCTGCGGCCTGGACTACAACGCGTGTTGAGTTGAAGTCTTCCGTGGCCTTGAGGTCAAATGTGCCCGTGCTGGCGGTGGATGTAAGAACAGAGTCCTCCATGGACGCCGTTATGCTGTCCGAGACCTCATTGTACATTACGTTCACGTTGCCCGAGGCGTTGCCGGAACCCGCTGCAGCCACCGTTACGGTGTTGTTGTCCTTGATTCCTGATGCAAGGATTGCCGCATTTCCGGATGCCTTTATGTCCGAATTGCCGTTTACGGATGCCGTTACGTCCGACCTGTCAAAGGTCAGGACCACCTGCACGCCCACCGCAGCCGTTTTGCCTGCGGATACCTGGCCGCCCACAATGTTCTTTATCTGCCTTTCAAGGGCAGTTACGTTCATGTCCTTAAGATTGAACTGAGAGCCTGAAACCTGGGCATTAACGGTGTTGTCCGTGTTCTTTATGACAACTGTTCCGCCTATGGGAACGGTTGAGCCTGCCGCAAGGTTCCAGAACATGTTCCACTTGTCAAAGCCCTGATCCGTCCTGATGCCGGTGTAATCCCCGCTTGCATCCTTCTGCATCAGCGTGTCATTGTAGGAGCTTGAGGTAATGTCATCCCTG
>CAMZGJ010000152.1 GCA_947306375.1 uncultured Spirochaetales bacterium | reverse complement strand
TTATAGTTTACTGTCATGGATTCACCATTACATTGCGCTTATAATCACCGCTTATGTTTCATTCCGTGAGATTTTTCGTTGTAAAGCAAACTAAACAATGTTATATTGTCTCTTAAGGAGTTGGGTTAAATGATAGGCGTAGAGAAATTATTTATAACAGAATGCGGCAATTTGTCAAAAATCCATCAACGCATTCTTACCCCCCCCCATACACTAACTAGTCAATCCAACACAAACAGAAATCTCTATATCAAAGATGAGGAGAAATCATGAAGAAGACAGTAATCTTCACGGTTCTGCTCTGCATCGTTGCGCTCTCATGCGCATATGCAGGCAAGGCAAGTCTTGTTGCGCAGGTGTCACCGTACTCACTGCAGACGGTTTCTGCATCCGAAGGAGCACACGTCTCGTCCTATGGCTACGGAGCCAAGGCGGGTTTCAGATATGACGTGTGGAACAATCTGAACCTGGGAGTGGATGTGGATTTCTCCATCTACAGGTTCGAGGAACTTGATTCCCAGTACAACATCCTCAGCGCAAGGGCACTGGTGGGATACAGATACGACTTCAGTACAAGTCTGTTCGCACAGGCGGAGCTCGGAGTTGCACTGGAGATGAGGAACACAGCGGAGGCAAGGGCCAGATCCGTGGGGATGAACCTGTATCTGGGATGCGGCCATGGCCTCGGCGACAGGCTGGCGGTCACGGTCGGAACCGATGTCGGCATGGAATTCCAGAAAGGAAACGGCGGGGTTGTCACAGGCTTCGCACTCAGGACGCAGGTCGGAGCCCTGATGACACTGTAAAGGGAGGGACAAGAGATGAAGAAAGCATTGATCATCATACTGACGGCACTGGTTGTCCTTTCGGTCTTCGTCGCATGCAGCGGAGAAGCGGAGGATCTGTTCGGAAAGAAGATCACCTTCAACGGCAACGGAAGCACAAGCGGCAGAATGGCAGACATGAAGGTGAAGAAGGGAGAAGAGGTCACGCTTCCGGCCAACGCGTTTGAGAAAACGGAACATGTCTTCGCAGGCTGGAACACAAAGGCCGACGGAAGCGGCACAGGCTATGCGGACAAGGCCAGGGCTTCCTTTGAGGACAGCACCGTTCTGTACGCCCAGTGGGCCGATGAATTGACGATCACCTTCAATGCCAACGACAAGTCCGAGACCCCGGCCACCAAGACACAGAAGGTAGGAAGAGGCGTTGAGACAGCTCTTGATCCCAACACATTCGAACTCAGCGGTTTTACTTTCACAAAGTGGAACACCATGAAAGACGGTTCGGGAACAGACTATGCAAATGGTGCGGTAAAAACTTTTGATTCAGACCTGGAGTTGTATGCACAGTGGGCTGCCAATACCGATACTCCTTATGTTGTGAACCACTACACCAAAAATCTTTCAGATGATAAATACACATTAAGCAGTACAGACAACAATACTGACACTACAGGTGTTCTTCTCACTCTGGCAAATCTTAAGGAAACAATAGAAGGTTTCACATACTCAGAGGGATTTGCAGGAACTGAGACAAAGGGAACAACAAAGCCCTCAAGCGGAGCTGTGACAGAAGCCGAAGTTCTTGGAGAGGGAAACCTTGTTATAGACCTTTACTATAGCCGCGATTCCCACACAGTAACTCTGACCAAGGGATCTGATGCAGATCACATCAGTAAAATAACCGGAGCAGGCACACATGCCTACGGAGCTTCTGTCTCTGTTGAAGCCACAATAGATTCGGGTTATAAGCTTGCAAACTGGATTGTAACCGGTGAGACTACGGAAGTTTCAACTGATAATCCATACGTCTTCACAATGGGAGCTTCTGATGTTGCCTACACTGCGAATGCCACTCCTATTTCCTACACTGTAGCATTCAACAAAAACAATGAGTCTGCCACAGGAACAATGGAAAGCCAGAGTTTCACATATGGCACAGCTCAGAATCTGACAGAAAACGGTTTCCAATACGAAGGCAAGTATTTCGGCGGATGGGCAACTACAACATCCGGAGAGAAGGCATATTCAGATAAGCAGAGTGTAAACAACCTCACTACAACAGACGGAGATACCATAACTCTTTATGCTATTTGGACAGATACACCTCCAATCACAATCATAAAGAACACAGAAGGTACACTTACACTTACATCCGGTGATTACACGATTGAAGATGAAACAGTTACTGTAACCGGAAGAATCACAATTGACGGTTCCGTAAATCTTCTTCTCCCTGACGGAAAGACCCTGAACGCCGAAAGCGGAATCACAGTCTCAACCGGAAACACCCTTGTTATCGACAAATACGGTTCAACAGCAGAAGGAACCGGAATTCTTAATGCAACCGGTGATACTAAAGCTGCCGGAATCGGTGGTGAATATGATGATACCGATAACAATAAGAGAAACGCGGGAACCATTACCATCGACGGTGGAATTGTAAATGCAACAGGTGGTTTTTATGGAGCGGGAATCGGCGGTGGGCGTAATGGAGCAGGTGGAAATGTAACTATCAAAAGCGGAACTGTAACGGCATATGGTGGCGAAGATGCAGCCGGAATCGGCGGCGGGTCTGGTGGAGCCGGTGGAAATGTAACTATCACCGGCGGAACTGTAACTGCAT
>CAMZGJ010000151.1 GCA_947306375.1 uncultured Spirochaetales bacterium | reverse complement strand
CGCGTTAACCACCTTGGCAAGGTGGTGCGTAACCACTACGCTACTGTTGCATTGCCCGTTATGTATAACACTTTTTAGGAAAATGCGCAAGAACCTGCGTACATTTTTTCTTAAACAAGGATGTCCCAAACTTCAAAAACCATGTTTCCGGGGGTAATATAAAAAAGAGCCGGGCCGGGATCAGGGCCCCGTCCCGGCAAAGAGAAAAAAGAACCGACATTACAGATGTATCAGTTCAGAAGCAGAATCTGCATCAAGGAACAGATGCCATCTGCAATGTTTCTTAAGCAAGGTTGCCGGAACCATGGGGTCCACGGCACGGGTTAATGTGTTGTACACAGCCTCTGCCTTCACGGCGTGCGGTACAACGGAGACAATGCTCTCACAGGCCATAATCTGGCGCGGAAGCATGGATACGGCCTGTTTCGGCACATCTTCAAGAGTTGCAAACCATCCCTCACCCACCTGTTGCATGCGGCAGCGTTCATCAAGGTTCACTATGCGGTATGCTTCCTGAGAATCAAAGTCCGCAGGAGGATCATTGAAGGCAATGTGGCCGTTCTCCCCTATTCCTATAACTCCCACGTCTATGCGGTCCCTGCGCAGCTCCCGGGTAAGGTTGGCAATATTGTCCTGAACGTTGCCCTCACCGTTTACAAAAAATGCCGCACCGGGATGAACCTTGTTGACAAAACGCTCCAAAAGGTACTTGCGGAAGGATGCCGGATGGGAAACGGGCAGGTTCACATATTCATCAAGATGGAACATCTCAACCTTTCCCCACTGCACATCCTCCTGAACCAGGGCCTTGAACATCTCAAACTGGCTGGCTCCGGTGGAAAGGATTATTCTGGCGTTGCCGTGCTTTGAGATGGCCTCTCTTATCAGGGAAGCTATCTTCCGCGCAGCCTTGAGTCCCATTTCCTCGGGTGTCTTTGAAATACTTATATCAATGCTCATAGGGACCTCCGTCACAGTTTGAGGGCAGATGAGACGTCACTGCCCTTGCGGCTGTTCATGCCGTAGATTATTGCAAAGACAACCACAAGAAGAATTGTGGAAAGCGCGCTTGCCTGGCCCAGGTTGTTCTCAAGAACCTTGTTGTAAATCTGGATTGGAACTGTTCTGGTCTTTGGACCGTAAAGCAGAATTGTTGTGCTCAGCTCCTGCAGGAGCGTTGTCAGCGTCATTACGGAACCTGAGATTATTGCGGGCATGATGAGAGGAACACTTACGCGTCTGAACGTGTAGAACCATGTGGCGCCGCTTATTGTGCTTGCCTCCTCCAGAGAGGGGTTAAGCTGTGTAAGGTTTGCACTTACAGAGCGGTAGACATAAGGAGTTCTTCGTATCATGTAGGAAAGCAGCAGGATAAGGTACGTGCCTGTCATCTTGAAGATGCTGTTTGCTCCGAAAGCAGAAAGCAGTGCAATTGAGACAACTGTTCCGGGCAGGATGAACGGGGCCATTATGGACAGATCCAGAAGGGCTGCTCCCCTGGGTTTCTTTCTTTCCGTAATATAGGCAAGTATTGAGCCGAAGACGGCACACATAAGTGTTGCAGTAACGGAAAGGAAGAAAGAGTTGAACATCTCCCTGCTGGAGTTCTTGGGAATTGAAGCGTAATTCTCAAACGTAAATCCCACGGGAAGAAGACCTGTCCAGTTCCTGAAGAAAGACATGACAATTATTGTCAGCTGGGGCAGAAGCGAGAAAATGAGAATAATCAGGCAGAAGACTGATGCAAATATTCTTGCACCTGCGCTCTCATGAAGCTTTATGTCTGTATGTGTTGCGGATATGGTCTCATACTCACGCTTTGCAACAATGCGCTTCTGTACATAGAGAACAAGACCTGTAATCACTACGTTGATGACTGCAATTGAAGAGGCAAAGTTAATGTCTCCGTCTCCCTGATATGCAAATGAAATGAGTGTGGGAAGCACGTAGTTGTTTCCGCCTATGACAGCCGGGATTCCGAAGTTTCCTATGGCTCTTACAAAGACCAGAAGTGCCGCAGCTCCCAGTGAGGGAATTATAAGAGGCAGAGTGATTGTCCTCATTATGTACGCCCTTCCGGCACCCATGAGCATGCCGGCTTCCTCAAGAAGGGCATTGGCGCCGGAGAAGGCTCCGTAACTCATCTGGAACACAAACGGGAAGTACGTGAGGGTCATGCACAGAATCATTCCGAACATGCCGTAAATGCTGGGAATGGAGACTCCAAGCGGATTCAGAAGCCAGTTGAGCGCAACTCTTATTATTCCCTTGTTTCCAAGCAGGATGACCCAGGTGTAGGCTCCTACAAAGGAAGGCATTATTATGGGCAGGATTCCCAGAGAGACAAGAAGTTTTTTTCCGGGAATCTTCACACGCGCCACACAGTAGCCCATGGGCACACCTATAAGAAGGCACAGCAGGGTTACCGATATACTGACAATTATGGAGTTCCCCAGGCTTTTTATGTACATTCTTGTTGAGAAGAACTGCCTGAAACCCTCCAGAGACCATCCGGTGAACTTGAAATTGAAGCTTGCAGGCTCCCAGAATGCCCTGATCAGGGTAATACCCATGGGATAAAGCAGGAAGACCGCAAGGAAAACCATGGGGATAAGGAAGACAATGAACTGGGAGAAGTCCTTCTG
>CAMZGJ010000150.1 GCA_947306375.1 uncultured Spirochaetales bacterium | reverse complement strand
ACTCATTTACGGCTTAAGATACTATCACTTTTCCATATATATGGAAAGTGAAGTGCTTTAATGCTAAACTTGTCATCATGAAGATTCTGATCCTGTCAAATCTGGTTTCATATACATACAACTTCCGCAAGGAAATAATTGACGCATTGATTGAAAAGGGGCATGAGATTGTCATTGCCTGTGACAACGATTCCCCGGAAAAGCAGGCGGAACTTGAAAAGACCTGCACCCTGATAAATGTCCCTTTCAACGGAAAGGGCAAAAAACTAAAGGAGGAGATGGCCCTCATCAGGACCTATTCCTCAATTATGGACTCCCAAAAGCCGGATGCGGTCTTTACCTTTACTATAAAGATGAACCTGTACGGCGGTTTTGCATCATGCAGAAAAAAGGTTCCTTTTTTCCCCATGATTACCGGTCTGGGGGAGCTGGAAAAACCCGGAAAGCTTCAGAAAATGCTTCTTCTCATGCATAAGTACGTAATGCCGAAGGCGAAGTGCATCTTCTTCCAGAACAAGGCAAACATGGAGTTTTTCCAAAGCCACGGAATAAAGGTGAGAAAAAGCGTACTTGTTCCCGGCTCGGGCGTGAATCTGGAGAAGTTCATCTATAAGGATTATCCGTCGGAAGACCTTCCCACGGAGGTTGCATTCATAGGAAGGGTAACCGAGGCAAAGGGAATATCCGAATACCTGGATGTTGCGGAGCAGCTTTGTGCCCTTGTGGTTTTCCACGTGGCCGGGCTTTGTGATGAGAAGTTCAGGCCCCGGATTGAAGATCTTCAGAACAGGGGAGTTATTGTCTACCATGGCAGCCTTGAGGATACAAGGCCGCTTCTTGAGAAAATATCCTGCCTGGTCCTTCCCACTTACCATCCGGAGGGAATGAGCAACGTCCTGCTTGAGGCCGGTGCCACCGGAAGACCTGCAATCTGCACGGACAGACCGGGGTGCAGTGACATAATCAAAAACGGGGTCAACGGCCTTTACTGTTTGCCCAGAGACCCGGACAACCTGAGGAGCGTGCTTGAATCCTTCCTTTCCATGGATTATGAAAGACGCAGGCAGATGGGCATTGAAGCCAGTAAGGTTGTTGAAAAGAGCTTTGACAGGCAGATTGTGGTAGATGCCTATCTGAAAGAGGTGGGAACTCTCAATGACTGATACCATGAAAAAAGTCAGTTCAATAAAGAAACTCATAGGAAAAGAGAGGGTCTCGGCCATACTCCGGGCCATGAGGTTCATTCCCGACCGGCCTTTTCTCAAACTTGAGTACAGGTTCCTGACCGGAAAGAAACTGAACCTGGAGAATCCCGTAACATACAATGAGAAACTGCAGTATCTCAAACTTTATGACAGAAAACCTGTGTACACGATCATGTCTGACAAAATAGCAATGCGGGATTATGTTGCCAGCCATATAGGAGAGGGGCACACCGTTCCCCTCTACGGAGTCTGGGACAGGGTGGAGGATGTGGATTTTGACAGCCTTCCGGATTCCTTTGTAATTAAGTGCAACCATGACAGCAAGGGTCTTGCCATCTGCAGAAGCAAGAAGGATTTTGACAGGAAAGAAGCGCTAAAGCTCCTTCGTAAATCCTTTAAGAGAAACCATTTCTGGGTTGCAAGGGAGTGGCCTTACAAGGACATAAAACCGCGTGTTCTAGCAGAGGAATACCTTGAAAAGAAGACGGAGTACAAGGTCTTCTGTTTTTCAGGGGAGCCCAGGATTTTCTACATAGCGGATTACTCAACCGGACGCCTGAGGGAGAACTTCTATGACATGGAGTTCAACTTCCTTGAGGAGCTTTCCTTCGGTTATGAGAAAATAGACGGAGAGCCCTCAAAGCCCTCCTGCCTTGATGAAATGATAAAATACTGCCGTGCCCTGTCACAGGACAGCCCCCAGCTCAGGGTGGACTTCTATGACACGGGAGACAGGCTATACATAGGAGAACTCACATTCTTCAACGACGCGGGTTTCCCGCCGGTAAAGCCCGATGAATGGGCAAAGAGGTTGGGCAGTTGGATTTCACTGCCCGATAGATTATAATCTGTGCAGTTGTATAAGGAATGACGCAAAATGAAGAAGCTATTTACGATAATCCTTGTTGCAGCCCTGGTCCTTACGGGCCTTTCTGCAGGCAATCACCATACAGTCCCCCTCAATGACAGGGCATATGACATAATCAGAACGGCAGAGCTCAAGGGCATTGTCCCCGTCCAGTCGGACGTGAAGCCCTACAACCTGGATAAGGTCATAAACCTTCTCAATGAAATAAGGAACTCCGGCACCGTATCCGCCAGGGAGATTGCAGAAATAGACCGCCTGCTTTCCGGCTACACCAAGAGCTACGGCGTCTATCCGTCCAACGCGTTCCGCGATGTCCTTAAAAAGGGCAACCTTGCCTACAATTTTGACAGGGCAAGCCTTACAATCGGAGTAAAGGCTTCTTCTGACAACAGAGCAGGTCTCACGCTGGAAAAGGACAAGATCATCAGTTCCAGAAATCTTGCCACAGCCTATGTTGCAGGAGACATCTCGGACTATGTTTCATACGACATCAACTTCAGCTTTGTCCTGGATAAACTTGATACTTTTGCATACAATTTCGATGATTTTGAATTCACCAGTGACGGCCAGTACTT
>CAMZGJ010000149.1 GCA_947306375.1 uncultured Spirochaetales bacterium | reverse complement strand
CAGGCTGGGGCGTTGTTGACTTTGACGGTCACAGGTTCCGGCCTGTTTCTTATGGCACGGTCCACACAAAACCTGAGGAGAAACTTGAGCTCCGCATAGCTGCCATTGCAGACAGTGCAAGAAAGATTGCGCAGGAGTTCAAGGCGGAGCACATGAGCATTGAGGATATCTTCTTTGCAAAGAACGAGGTCTCCGCAATAGGTGTGGCAAAGGTCATAGGTGCGGTTACGTATGCCATGTTCCTGGAAAACATTCCGGTTTCAGTTTTCACTCCGCTTCAGATAAAGGTTGCAATTACAGGCACCGGAAAGGCGGAGAAGAAGCAGGTCCAGGAGATGTGCCGTCTCCTGCTGGGCCTGGATAAGATTCCGCGTCCCGACCATGCGGCAGATGCCCTTGCCGCTGCGGTCTGTTACGGCAATACAAGCGCCACAATGGGCAAACTGGGGGTTGTCAGATGATTAACGCTATTATTGGACAGATTGTTACGGTAAGTGCTCAGACTCTGGTACTGCTTGCGGGAAACATTGAGTATGAGATAGTCATCTCCTCCCAGACCGCCACAAGGCTGTCCAATCTGCAGGGCTCGGACAGAAACAATGTCAGGATTCTGACATGGCTCCAGCACAAGGAAGACTCAATGACTCTCTTTGGCTTCAGCGACGAGGATGAGAGACGTCTTTTTGCTGAACTTATCAAGGTAAACGGCATAGGACCGCGTCAGGCAATGAAGATTCTGAGCGGTGTGAGGGTCAGGGACTTCATTCTGGCCCTTGACCAAAGTGACGTAAACTTCCTGTCAAAGATTCCCGGACTGGGAGCCAAGACCTCACAGAAGATAATCCTTGCTCTGAGGGATACACTGGTCTTCACTGAGGAAGCCCGCAAGCCCCAGAATGTGGCCCGCGGCTCATCCCACAAATACCAGGATATTATAGATGCCCTTGTTGAGATGGGTTATGATAAGAAAAAGGTCCTTGAGACAATTGGAAAGCTTCTTTCGGACAACCAGGCCCAGCTTGAGGGAAAGAGCCAGAGCACGGTTGAAGAGTGGCTTTTCAGAAACGCCGTTGTCTCTCTGGGCTGATGGAGGTGGGTATACATGGATGATATTGAATTTCTTCAGAACAATTCCGTGGTCTCAACCTCTTTCCAGGAGCAGGATGCACAGGAAAACATCCTGCGCCCCAAGTACCTGAAAGACTTCCAGGGGCAGGCTAAAATCAAGGAAAACCTGGGCGTCTTCATAAAGGCCGCCCGTGACAGGGGAGAGGCATTGGACCATGTCTTTCTGATAGGCCCTCCGGGACTTGGAAAAACAACTCTTGCCTCAATTGTGGCAAACGAGATGGGCTCCGAGATAAAAATGACCAGCGCACCCGCCCTGGACAAGCCCAAGGATCTTGCCGGCGTTCTGACAAACGTAACCGAGAATTCAATCTTCTTTATTGATGAAATACACCGTCTGAAACCGGCACTTGAGGAAATGCTCTACATTGCCATGGAGGACTTTGAGATAGACTGGGTCATAGGGCAGGGCCCCAGTGCCCGTACCATGCGCATACCCATTCCTCATTTCACCCTCATAGGTGCCACAACAAAGGCAGGCATGGTCAGTTCTCCGCTTCAGACAAGATTCGGCATCAACTGCCGCATTGAGTTCTACACGGAGGAGGAACTTTCCGCCATAATCCGCCGCAGTGCAGGCCTTATCAATATAGATATTGATGATGAGGCAGTCCTGCTGCTTGCAAAGTGCTCAAGGGGAACTCCCAGAATAGCCAACCGCCTTCTCAGGCGTTTCCGTGACTTTGCGGAGGTTACCGGCAACGGCCGCATAGATGCTGACATTGTCCACAAGTCCATACGTAACCTTGGCATTGACCTCAATGGTCTTGAAGACCAGGACCGCAATATCCTCAGAACAATCATAGAGTTCTACGGCGGAGGCCCGGTAGGTGCAGAGACCCTCTCCATTTCAGTAGGGGAGGCCATTGAGTCTCTTGAAGACTTCTATGAGCCCTATCTTATCCAGAAAGGTTACCTGAAGAGGACTCCCAGAGGCCGCATGGTTACATCCAAGGCCTATGAGCTTCTCCATCTTGAGGACAAAATGCCAAAAATGACAAATTCAGAGGAAGAAAACCTCTTCACGCTGTTCTGAGAACTGTGCGGGTGCTGTTTGGGCTTTATTACAGCATGTTTTTCAAGTTCCATTTGTTAAACTAAGACTTAATTATAACGGGATTTTTTGAAAATTTCATTTTCCGTTATAATTTTATAACGGAAATCTTGTTTTTTGGTTTTTTCCGTTATAATGTGGTCTTATGATTAACTCACACCTCTTGAACGAACTGCTTGATGCTCGCTCTGAGCTTACAAAACTGATTGAAAAACTTTCAGAGCTTGAACAAAACGAGCCGGATGGTGTCATTTCCGTAAAAACCATAAATAACAGACCCGCCTGTTATGTCAGGACCGATTCTTCTGATAAGACCGGCAGGTATTTGCCCAAGGACAGGACTGAGCAGATAAGAGCTCTTTCTCAAAAACTGTACAACCACAAATTGAAGAAAGCATGCATGGAGGAATTGGGGCAGTACTCAAAGTGTCTTGAGCTGCTGAATAAAGTAAATACCTCAGCGGATGA
>CAMZGJ010000148.1 GCA_947306375.1 uncultured Spirochaetales bacterium | reverse complement strand
TTGAGATTCTGTCCATGGAGGACCCCACGTTCACATGGAAGGACAACGAGGAGACCGGCCAGATTGTCATAAGCGGAATGGGAGAGCTGCACCTGGATGTTCTGCTGACCAGAATCCAGAAAGATTTCAAGGTTCAGTGTCGCGCCGGAAAGCCCCAGGTCACCTACAGGGAGAGCGTTACGGGAGAGGCAACCCACACCCAGGAATTCAGCAAGATTCTTGCCGGCAAGGAAAACACAGCCTCAGTCACCCTCAGGGTCTCCAAGATGGATTCCCACGGCTCATGCGTCTACGAGAACAAGGTTTCCTCAAAGATCATGCCGGAGCAGTTCTTCGAGGCTATAAAGCGTGGTGTGGAGAATTCTCTCAGAAGCGGAATAAAGACAGGCTACGAGTGCACGGACATGAAGGTGGAGCTGCTTGATGTGAAATACAACGAGCTTACTGCCACCGAATATGCATTTGAAGCTTGTACCGCAATGTGTTTTGATGCAGCGGCAAACGCCGCAGGTCCCATAATGATGGAACCTGTAATGGATGTTGTTCTGGTTGTTCCGAGCCAGAACGTGGGAGACACAATCTCCAGCCTGAACGCCAGGGGCGGCCTTGTGCAGAGCATGGAGTCCAAGCCCAACGCGGACCACATCCACGCCCTTGCCCCTCTTTCAAAACTGTTCGGTTTCTCAACCGCCCTCCGTTCATCCACCCAGGGCCGCGGAACCTTCAGCATGGAGTTCAGCCACTATGCGGCTGTATAAGGTGCTTTGAGCGGAAAAATTTTTTGACATATCAAGTCATAGTATTTATGATTAGAAAGGTTGTATTTAAATAGGAGGAAGCAATGGCTACATCCATCAAAGATATCAGAAACATAGCATTGGCCGGCCATAACGGAACCGGTAAGACTTCTCTCTTTGAGCAGATGCTTTTCTACGCAGGACAGATTGCAAAAGCAGAGAAAGTTGAATCAGGAAAAACAGTCAGTGACTGCACCGAGGAAGAGATTGCACGCAAGATTTCAGTTCACTCATCTCTTGCATCATTCTCATGGAACGGTAAATCACTCAACTTCCTTGACACCCCGGGTACGGCGGACTTTGTAGGAGAAGTAATCTGCGCTTTCAGAAGCTGCGAATGTGCTCTCATGGTTGTAGACGCCAGAGACGGTGCCCAGATTGAGACAATCAAACTCTGGAGAAACCTCAACGGCAGGAAAAAGCCCCGTGCAGTCTTCCTCAACAAGCCCGAAAGAGAGCGTGCTGATTTTGACGCAACATTCTCCCATCTCAAGGAAGAATTCAAGATGTCCTTTGTTCCCGTAACGGTTCCCATGGGCAACGGCCCCGCATTCAAGGGCGTTATTGACCTGATTGAGAACAAGGCTTACTTCTTCACGGAAGGCCAGAAGGAAAAGGCCGGCGAGATTCCCGCAGAGTACGCCTCAGAAGTTGAATCATACAGGGAAATCCTGATGGGAGCAGCCGCCGAAGGCGCCGATGACCTCATGGACAAGTACCTTGAGACCATGGAACTCACACCCGAGGAGATTCACCGCGGTGTCTGTGAAGGTCTGAAGAACAATGTTGTTGTTCCCGTTTTCTGCGGTTCAGCAGCACTTGGTTCAGGTATCACAAGTCTTCTGGACTTTGTAGCAGAGAACTTCCCGTCACCGGATGGCGTGGCAGAACCCGTCATCCTTGAGGACGGCAGTGAGTCAACAGTTGCAATCTCACCTGAAGGTGCTGCATCTGCATACTGCATCAAGACAACAATTGACCAGTTCTCCGGAAAGCTTTCATTCCTGAAGGTTGTTACCGGCACGGTCACAGGCGAGACAGACCTGTCCAACCCCGAACTGGGCAAGAAGGAAAGACCGGGCAAGGTTTACAAGGCAGTGGGAAAGAAGCTTGTTGAAACTGACAGCCTTACGGCAGGTGAAATCGGTATTATCACAAAGTCCAACATTGCAGCCACAAACTGCACTCTCCTGGGTTCAGCAGACCAGAAGTACACATTCAAGCCCCTGGCACTGCCCAGCCCCATTTACTCACTTGCAATCTCAGCCGCTGACAAAAAGTCAGAGGACAAGATGAACGACGCTCTTCACAGAATCACGGAAGAGGATCTTACATTCCAGGTCAAGTACAACGAGGAAACAAAGCAGACAACAGTCTCCGGCATGGGAGAGCTTCACATCAACATGACTCTGGACAAGATCAAGGAGAAGCAGAAGATTGCCATCAATACAAAGCTTCCCCGCGTTGCTTACAGAGAAACAATCACAAAGAAATCCGGCATTGTTGAATATGCCCACAAGAAGCAGTCAGGCGGACATGGCCAGTACGGTAAGGTTCTCATTGAGATTGCCCCCACCGAAAGAGGCCAGTACTACACCTTTGACAATATTGTTAAGGGCGGTTCTGTCTCCAAGGGTTATGTCCCCGGAATTGAAAAGGGACTTCATGACCAGATGGAGGAAGGCTTCCTTGCCGGTTACCCCATGGTTGATATCGGCGTAACGCTGGTTGACGGTAAGGAGCACCCGGTAGACTCCTCAGAAATGGCATTCCGCCTTGCTGCAAAGGGCGCAATGAAGCTTGCCATTGAGAAGGCCGGCCCCGTTCTTCTTGAGCCGTTTGCAAAGCTCTCAGTCTACGTTGACAACAACTACCTCGGAGACATCCTGTCAGACCTGTCCTCCAAGAGAGGCC
>CAMZGJ010000147.1 GCA_947306375.1 uncultured Spirochaetales bacterium | reverse complement strand
CATAAAAGCTATGGAGAACTTCGGAACGGATTACAAGAATCAGGCGCTGAACTGATTTTTCAAATGAGCCGGCTCCATGCGGAGCCAAGTTATCTTAAGTAATTAAGCCATTTCATAACGGCATCCAGGAGTTTTACTCTGCTGAGTTGCAAGTGTTCCTTTTAGCACAGTCATTAACATATAAATACCTTGCTCTGTGAAAACATAAGGTAAGTATTTTATGTTACTTCCTCTCTTTGGTTTTACGTTCAAGGTGAAATTTTTGCACCTTGAAAGATCTCCAGTTTCATCCCTGGTCAATTGGAATATGAAGTCTTCATCTTCAAACTTCTCATAATTATTCTTAACCTGACGGTTGAAGTTCTTTGTTTCATAGCCATATATTGCCGCCAAATCAGAATCCAGCATTACCTGGACTCCTCTTACGACATAGATTCTGGCACGAATATCTTCACGGGGATAACTGACTTCCGGTAATGATTTTGCAGTGTTTTCCAGTTTTAAGTTTAAGAGATAAAACCGCATTTGCTGCACAACCCTGCACCGGTTCGGCTTGTGCTTGACGCTCCGTTTCAAATCCCCGTTCGCGGGCGCCACACCTAAAATAAAAGCAAAGCCGAAGACATCGCATTTTGTCTCCGGCTTTGTTTTTATTTTTGGGCCCACTGGGATTTGAACCCAGGACCAAAGGATTATGAGTCCTCTGCTCTAACCACTGAGCTACAGGCCCGTCAGAATTTAATTCCAAGGTAAATTAACACTTTTAGGGGCAAATATCAACCCTGTGGTTGAGTTTTATTTGCCCTGATTGTAAAATGCGGATACGGAGTTTTTATGGTCAGATTTGAAGAAGACAAAGAAAAGAATGCAAAGCAGGAATCACCTGTGAATGAGAAACTGCTCAAGACAAGATCCATCCTTCTGTCAGGGGAGATTAACAAGGACAGCGCGGACAAACTTATAAAGGATCTGCTTGTCCTGGAGAGCGAGAGCAACGAACCGGTAAAACTCTACATAAACTCACCGGGCGGAGACGTGGATGCAGGCTATGCCATCTACGACATGATACGTTTTGTCAAATGCCCCGTAATCATAATTGGAATGGGCCTTGTGGCAAGCGCGGCCGCACTGGTACTGCTTGCAGTGCCTTCAGAAAGAAGAGTGGGACTTCCCAACTCCTCCTACCTTATTCATCAGCCGCTCAGCCAGATGAGGGGAAACGCCACGGAGATTGAGATTCATGCCATCCAGCTTGAGAAGATAAAGGCAAAAATCAACAAAGTGATAAGCGAAGCCACAGGCAAGAGCCTTGAGCAGGTGGCAAAGGATACTGACAGAGACCACTGGCTCAATGCTCAGGAGGCTCTGGAGTACGGCCTTATCAGCAAAACAGTTACATCAAGAGAAGAACTCGGCTGATACATTATTCACTATTTCAGTCGTGTGTTAGGGCTGCATCTTAGCATTGCAGCCCTTTTTCATGCCTCCAGCCCGCACTACATGATTTACTTAATTCAATTGATCCAACCCACACAACCGACCCAGCCAACACATCCGGCACAAAAATGCTGACCGCTCATGTTAAAAACCTGATGCAAAACCCGGATGCAGAGCCAACGCCCTAACTCTGCCTTCCCGCATCGGCTTCTACGGCCTGCGGGAGTCAGGCTCCGGCTGCCTCTGCACAGGTTGTTTCACAGGTTTTTAACAATCACTGCATAGATACTGAGACGATTGTTCATAAGTTGTGTCATAACCTGTGTATTTGCCGGGCGGAAAGGCGGGCCGGAGAGCCATGATACTCTCAGAGCCTGCGCCTTGAAGGCGGAAAGCAAATGCATCAGGTTATGCACGGTTTATGAACATGAGCCACAGCCTGAATTACCGACACTTATTAATCTTTCTGTACTGTCTGTTCTTTCTGAGGTTTCCGGTGCAACAGGAATACTTGTGGAACACTTGGGCGGGGCACAGCGAGGCACAGACAGGCAAAGTACATAGACAGACAGTCATAGACAGGCATAGACAGGCAAATGCAGGCAAAACCGGGCAAAATCAATAGTGGGGCGGCTTTCTGTTGGGGCGGGCCTCTGCGAGGGTGCGCATTGTCTAAAAGACAGCCTCCGTGTATAATCATCACCATGATTACAAAAGAAATGCTTAGCACACATTGGGCAGATATCACTGCTGACAAAATCATCCGCGAGAAGGGTGAGAAAGAACTCTACACATGCGCATCCGGAATCACTCCGTCCGGTACGGTACACATAGGAAACTTCCGTGAGATAATCTCCGTTGACCTGGTTGTAAGGGCTCTCAGAGAGCGCGGCTGCAACGTAAGATTCATCTATTCATGGGATGACTACGATGTCTTCCGCAAGGTTCCCAAGAACATGCCCGAACAGGACAAACTTGCCACATATCTCAGAAAACCCATAACCCTTGTGCCGGACACCACAAACAGGGCGGACAACTACGCCAGGGGAAACGAGCTTGATGTTGAGGAGAAGCTGCCGCTTGTAGGCATTTACCCTGAATACCTGTATCAGGCACAGCGCTACAGAAGCTCGCTTTATGCAGAGCAGATGAAGCAGGCCCTTCAGTGCAAGGCGCAGATTATAGAGATACTGAACAAGTACAGAACAGAGCCCCTTGATGACTCATGGTGGCCCATTGCAGTATTCTCCCGTTTCACGGACAAGGACAACACAACCAGCCTCTCATGGGACGGCGAGTATTCCATACCATACC
>CAMZGJ010000146.1 GCA_947306375.1 uncultured Spirochaetales bacterium | reverse complement strand
CCATGCTGCCTTACATCCTTGTAATTGTAGTTCTTGCCTTCAACCGCAAGTCCAATAAGTTCGGTCCTGCCGCACTGGGCAAGCCGTTCAACAGAGAGATGCGTGTATAATCATTGATTATTTATGTTTCAGGGGTTGCAACCATTGCGGTGGCAACCCCTTTTTCACTAATACGGGCAAAAAAGTTTGCAAAATGCTGTATTTGACTTCAGTCCCAGTATCCTTTGTGCACCTCTGCGGCACGCACTTCCAGTTCAGGGAAGGGGCCTCTCACTTCAATGGGTTTCTGGCCGTGTCTGAGAATGTCCCGGCAGGGCAGACTGAATGTGGGGTTCTGCTCGTTGGAACCGGTAAGTTCAAGAAGGCGCTTTTCCGTCATGGCATAGACAATATGGCCTATGTTTGCCCAGTAGATTGCACCTGTGCACATGGCACACGGCTCTGCGGAGGTGTAGAGAGTACAGCTCCAGAGAAAGTCCTTTGAATACTTCTGGCTTGCACGTTCTGCAAGGGCGGTTTCTGCATGACCGGTGCACTTGTGAGTTGAGATTTCTATGTTCTCCTGCTCCATGAGTATTTCTCCGTCCGGGCCAACAAGAATTGCACCGAACGGGGTGTTGCCGTTTTTTCTGGAATTTTCGGAAACCTCTATGGCCCGTTCAAGATAGTGTGAATCTGTCTGCATATTGGAATTTTCAGGTAAATCTGCAATACGGGCAACAGTTTTCTTTGATTAATCCGTCCGGGGGTGTTAGAGTTATTAAGAGCACTTATGTGCGAATATACGTGCAGACAGGAGAAACCGATGCTTGATTTGCAGACTGTTGAAATGCTTGAGAAAAAAGCAAAGGAAATCAGAATTTCCACCATTCATGAGATAGCTCATCTCGGCAAGGGACACATAGGCGGAGCCATGTCCATTGTAGAGATACTGACCTATCTTTATTATCACGAAATGAGAATAAACCCCAAAAATCCCAAGATGGAGGGCAGAGACCGCTTTGTGTGTTCAAAAGGACATGCAGGTCCCTCAGTTTATGCCACTCTTGCTGACAAGGGGTACTTCCCCGCAGACTGGCTGCTTACCCTCAACAAGGGCGGAACAAACCTTCCCAGCCACTGTGACATGACAAAGACACCGGGAGTGGACTTCACAACAGGCTCACTGGGACAGGGCGCAAGCGCCGCCGCAGGTATTGCACTGGGTCAGAAGATAAAGGGAGAGGATTCCTATACATACCTCATAGTGGGTGACGGAGAAAGCCAGGAAGGCCAGGTATGGGAGATGGCGGAATTTGCCTCAACCCACAAACTGGGCAACCTCATAGCATTTACTGACTTCAACCGCATGCAGCTTGACGGTTATACAAAAGACGTTATCAACATGGACAACATAGACACCAGATGGCTTGGCTTCAACTGGCACGTCCAGAGGATTAACGGACATGACTTTGAGCAGCTTGACTATGCGGTACAGCAGGCCAAGGCCGCCAAGGACAGACCCAGCATGATAATCTGCGACACCGTCAAGAGCCGCGGATATCTTCCCGGAGTGGGCGTGGTTGCAAACCACAGCATGGCTGTTTCCGAAGATGACGAGAAAAAGGCCGTTCAGGCTCTTGAAGGAGGAGCAGTATGAGAGACACAGCAGATCTTGCCAACATGAAAGATGCAGTAATGGCCGCCATAATAGACCTTGCAGAGGAGAACAAGGACGTCTGCATGCTTGAGGCAGACCTCATGACATGTCTGGGCAGCACCGGATTCAAGAAGAAGTTCCCCGAAAGGTTCTACAACTGCGGAATTGCAGAGGCAAACATGGTGGGTGTGGCCGCCGGCCTGTCCTCAATGGGTTTTGTACCTTTTGCAGACTCATTCGGAGTATTCTCATCAAGAAGGGTCTACGACCAGTTCTTCCTTTCCGTCAATTATGCAAAACAGCGCGTTCACCTGATAGGAACGGACCCCGGTGTTGTTGCACAGGTAAACGGCGGCACGCACATGCCGTTTGAGGATATTGCACTCATGCGCCAGATTCCGGACCTGATTATTCTTGATCCGTCTGACGCACAGAGCTGCTATGAGCTTATCCGCCAGGCCTATGAGAGCGGACACAGCTCATACATCAGAGCCGGCCGCCGCGGTGTAACGCACAGATACCCCGTGGGCACAAAGATTGAGCTTGGCAAGGGCATTGAGCTTGCAACGGGCAAGGACGTTGCCATAATTGCAGAAGGCGAGACCATGGTCAATGAGGCCGTGAAGGCCCTGGATATCCTCAAGGCAAAGGGCATTGACGCAACTCTTGTGGACATGCATACAATCAAGCCGCTTGATACGGAGCTTGTTGAGAAGGTTGCCGCAAGATGCGGACGTGTTCTGGTCTGTGAGAACGGACGTTATGCGGGCGGTCTGGGAGAGGGCATTGCAGCACATCTTGCAAAGACCAATCCCGTGAAGATGGACTTTGTCTGCGTGGGCGAGAAGTTCGGAGAGGTGGGAAACCTTGCCTATCTCATCAAGGCTTTCAACCTCAGTGCCGAGGATATCGCCGCAAAGGCGGAGGCGCTGGCAAAATAAGGACGCTTTTCATCCATAATATATATGGGGCTCCGGATGCTTTTCCGGGGCTCCTGTTTTATTTTTATTTGTTGTGTTGACATAAAAAGCCTATTTGTGGTAGATTGCCTGAGGTGTCCCGACGGACGGCATGCCCTAAAAATGCCGGAATGGGCGGGATCTAGAGCCAAACCAATCATTTTAGGGGTGATAAGGTGGTTCCAGAACG
>CAMZGJ010000145.1 GCA_947306375.1 uncultured Spirochaetales bacterium | reverse complement strand
CTGAATATGGCTTTCAGTCTTCTGTATCTTCTCCACAAATTCAGCCTTCTTGGACTGTTCCTTTTCAATTGCCTCGGGCTTTGCGTGCTCCATGAACTGAGGATTGGAGAGCTTCTTTTCAGAGCCGGCCAGAAGTTCTTTTGTCTTGGCAAGCTCATCCTCAAGCCTCTTTATCTCCTTGTCAATGTCAATTGCATCACGCACGAAGACAAAACTCTCGTAACCCTGACCGGCAACCGGGAAGGCTGAAGCAACATCTGAAGATGAATCCACGTCAATTATCAGGCTCTCTGCATTGAGGAATGTAGAAAGAAGCCTACAGTGATCCTCAAGGAAGCTCTTAAGCTCCGCAGATTCAGGTCTTACGGTAATTCTGAGCTTTCTTGCGGCATCTATTCCAAGCTGTACCTTTGCATTTCTGACTCCGCGCACTATTTCCTGCATTGTTCCCACCAAGCCTGCCTGTTTCTCAAAGATCAGGTCGTTGCGGTACTGCGGGAATCCTGCACAAATAACCTTGCCCTGTGTGTTGGGCAGTCTGGAGTATATTTCCTCCGTAAGGAAGGAGAGGAACGGATGCATTATGCGCATTGAGGTCTCAAGAAGCTGCAGAAGAAGGGATACAATCCTGTCCTTCTCCGCGTTGTCATCGCTGTAAAGAGAAACCTTGGCGGCCTCAACGTACCAGTCACAGAAATCGTTCCAGAAGAAGTCATATACAGCCTGGGCGCCGTCATTGAAGCGGTAGCTTTCAAGTGCGGTGCTGACCTTGCGGGCACATTCGTTCATGCTGTGGAAGATCCACTTGTCCATGTCAGTCATTCTGTCCGGGCCCACCTCAACCATGTTGCGGCCTTCAAGATTCATGAGAATAAAGCGTGTGGCGTTCCAGATTTTGTTTGCAAAACGGCTTCCCATCTTGAAGGAATCCATGTCAATCAGAACATCCTGGCCCTGGGCTGCAAGGTAGCAAAGGGTGAATTTCATGGCATCTGCGCCGTAGTTTTCAACAACTGTGAGCGGATCTATGCCGTTACCCAGGCTCTTGGACATCTTGCGTCCCAGCTTGTCCCTGACAAGACCGGTAATGTAGATATCGTGGAAGGGAACCTTCCCGGTGAACTCAAGGGCGGCCATTATCATTCTGGAAACCCAGAAGAATATAATGTCGTATCCGGTCACAAGGGTGGATGTGGGGAAGAAGCGCTTGAGGTCTGCCGTCTGTTCGGGCCAGCCGAGTGTTGAGAAGGGCCAGAGCCATGAGCTGAACCAGGTGTCCAGAACGTCCGGATCCTGATGCAGATGGCTCTTTCCGCACTTGGGGCAGACTGTAACGTCCGTGCGGCTTACAATCATCTCTCCGCAGTCCTCACAGTACCAGACCGGAATTCTGTGGCCCCACCAGAGCTGGCGGCTTATACACCAGTCCCTTATGTTCTCAAGCCATGATGAGTATGTGTTCTCCCAGCGCTTGGGATAGAAGCGGATTTCTCCGGCTCTCCAGGCTGCAAGTGCTTTCTCTGCAAGGGGTTTCATCTTAACAAACCACTGTTCGCTCATATACGGTTCAACCGTTGTGTGACAGCGGTAGCAATGCCCGACCTCGTGGTTGTAGTCCTTAACTCCCTTGAGGTAGCCCTGAGCCTTAAGCTCTTCTGCAACCTTGAAGCGTGCTTCCTCGGCCGGAAGACCTGCAAACTGTGCAGGACACACGCTGTTGAGTGTTCCGTCGGGATTGAGGATGTTTATGGGGGTAAGGTTGTGGCGCTTTCCGCACTCCCAGTCGTTGGGATCATGTGCGGGAGTAATCTTTACCATACCGGTTCCGAACTCTATACCTACGAAGCTGTCTGCAATGATGGGAATTTCCCTGTCCGTGAGCGGGAGCTTGACCATCTTGCCCACAATGGCCTTGTATCTTTCATCGTCCGGGTTCACTGCAACCGCAACGTCTCCGAACATGGTCTCGGGTCTTGTGGTGGCAACAGTTATGTTTCCGCTCCCGTCTGCAAACGGATAGTTCACCTCCCATAGATGTCCGGCATCTTCCTGATGCTCAACTTCATCGTCCGCAAGGGCGGTGCCGCAGTGCGGGCAGTAGTTTACAAGGTACATTCCCCTGTAGACCAGGCCGCGCTCGTAAAGGGTGACAAAAACCTCCCTTACGGCCTTTGAAAGACCCTCATCAAGGGTAAAGCGCTCATGTTCCCAGTCACAGGAGGCACCTATCTTCCTCAGCTGCTCCGTAATTATGCTGTGGTGGTGCTCCTTTACCTGCCAGGTTCTTTCAACAAACTTCTCACGGCCAAGGTCCTGTCTTCTCAGGCCCTCCTTTGCAAGCTGGCGCTCAACCACGTTCTGGGTGGCAATTCCGGCATGGTCTGTTCCCGGAACCCAGAGTGTGGGCCTTCCGGTCATGCGCTGGTAACGCACAATAATATCCTGAAGAGAATTGTTCAGGGCGTGCCCCATGTGGAGTATTCCCGTTACATTGGGCGGCGGCATTACAACCGTAAAAGGTGTTCCGTTACCGTCTGCAGGGCGGAAATTACCGTCCTCAACCCACTGTTTGTAAATCCTGTCCTCAAAAGCGGCGGGATTGTATGTTTTCTCCAGTTCAACAGCCTTCATCTGAAAGCCCCCTTAGATAGTAATGCAAGGATAGATATAAGGATATTGAAAACGGCGCGGAAATACAACACGCCCCTTACCGGGCGATACACAAAAAGCGAGCTGCGCTTTTTACGGCGCAGCTCTATATATGGGATGGATTTATGGGTTTACACCATTTTTCAGTTTGCCAGGACTTCAAG
>CAMZGJ010000144.1 GCA_947306375.1 uncultured Spirochaetales bacterium | reverse complement strand
GGGGTTCATGGTGGCAAGGGCCACGCTCATGGGCTCGCCGTCCTCCCCTTTCAGGTACATGGCGGCAATCTTGGCAATGGTTGTTGTTTTTCCGGAATACTCGGATCCCAGAAGAACCATGGGTGAGCCGGGCTTCTTCTGGTCCTTGTAATCAAACTCCGCAGAACCTATTATCTTTTCCGCAAGCATGGCCTCAGCATCCTGTTCGGACACGTTCTCCGAGCCCTGCCTGTCTATCTGGGTCTTCATCTCCCGGAGCATCCAGGAGATGTATGAGGCAGTAAAATCATTTCTGAGAAGAATTCTTTCAATATGGGAAAGAAGCGAATCCGCAGATACGCGGGAAGACCTTGGGGGAAGCTGCTCCATAAGGGGATCAGCCTCAGTTGCCACAAGCTTTGGGTCCGGGGTAATGGCCTCCTTCTCAAAGCGTCTGAGCATTGTATCTTCTTCCGTATCACGGACATCCGGAGCCGGGGCCGGCTCATCGGTGAGGAAGCAGGTTATCTCACAGCTCCTGGACACACCCAGTCCCAGAAGACCTCTGGACTGCTTGTCCCTCCTGCTGTGGATTCTCAGCCTGTCACCGTACTGGTTGCGGGCTTTTTTAACCGCTTCCTCGTATGTTCTCGCTTCAATGGTTATGTAATTCATACAACGGAGAGATTATATAAAAAATCAGAGAATATATCTAGTAAGGTCCTGATTCTGAACCACATCCTTCAGGCGGGTGTCAACGTAGTCCGGAGTTATGGTAATTGTCTGTCCGCTCAACTGGTCCGCACTGAAACTCAGCTCCTCCAGAAGTATCTCCATAATGGTGTACAGACGCCTTGCGCCTATGTTCTCCTGCCTTGAGTTAACCTCGTAGGCAATCTCGGAAATACGCCTGAGGGCATCGTCGGTGAAGACAACATCCACACCCTCGGTCTTCAGAAGCTCATTGTACTGGATGGTGATTGCGTTCTCCGGCTCATGGAGAATCCTGAAGAAGTCCTCAGCCTTCAGGTCATCAAGCTCCACGCGCAGCGGGAAACGTCCCTGAAGCTCAGGAATAAGGTCACTGGGCTTGGAGACGTGGAATGCGCCTGCAGCGATGAACAGAATATGTGATGTATCTATAACTCCCCACTTGGTGGAAACCTTTGTTCCCTCCACTATGGGCAGAATGTCCCTCTGCACACCCTCTCTGGACACATCCGGACCAGAGGAAGTGACCGACTTTCCGGCAATCTTGTCTATCTCGTCAATAAAGACAATTCCCATCTGCTCGGTTCTTTCCTTGGCAAGGTCAACTGCCTTTTCCTGGTCAACGCTCCTGTCCATCTCCTCTTCCATGAAGATCTCACGGGCACGGCGGATGGTGATTCTGTGCTTCTTCCCGCGGTTCTGGGCGTTCTGGAATATGCTTCCCAGGCTGTTCATGGCGTTCTGAAAGTCATCCATGGAGCCAACCATGCCAATCTCCACGCTCCTGGGGCGGATGGTTACGGGCACTTCAACCTCAGTACTGTCAAACTCACCCTTTCTCAGCTTCTCACGGGTAAGCTCCCTGGTCTGCCTTCTGGCCTCGTCAAACTGGGGGTCTGCGTTGGGGTTGCTGCCGAGACTGGGAATGAGCAGGTCCAAAAGCCTTTCCTCAACGGTTGCCTTGACCTTTTCCTCATTCTGTTTGGCAAGCTCATGCTTGACCATTGAAACCGCAGAACCCATAAGGTCCTTTATCATGGACTCAACGTCACGTCCCACATAGCCCACCTCGGTGAACTTTGTGGCCTCCACCTTTATGAAGGGGGCGTTTGAGAGTCTGGCAATTCTTCTGGCAATCTCGGTCATACCCACACCGGTGGCACCGATCATTATTATGTTCTTGGGATAAACCTCATCCCTAATGCTGTCAGGCAGCCTCTTGCGCCTGGTTCTGTTTCTAATGGCAACTGCAATGGTTCTCTTTGCCTTTGCCTGTCCTATTACATACTTGTCCAGCTCACTGACTATCTGTGAGGGCACCATTTCATCAAGATTATATTTCTTTTCAGTAGTTACAACTGCGTTGTTGTCCATCAGATTTCCTCCACAAGGAATTTGTCATCTGTATAGATGCAGATGGTAGAAGCAATGGCCATGGCCTTGAGGGCAATCTCCCTGGCGCTCAGTTCCTTTGCGCAGTCAAGGTAGGCCCTGGCGGCGCTGAGAGCATAGTTTCCGCCGCTTCCTATTGCAATGGCGTCAAACTCCGGTTCCAGAACATCTCCGGTACCGGATATGAGGAAGATGCGGTTTCCGTCGGATACCAGAATCATGGCCTCAAGACGCCTCAGACCCTTGTCCATCCTCCACTCCTTTGCAAGCTCAACGGCAGAGCGCATAAGGTCTCCGTTGAACTGTGACAGCTTTTTCTCAAAAAGCTCAAAGAGCGTGAAGGCATCGGCCGTAGTGCCGGCAAAACCGGCGATAATCTTATCGTCAAAGATTCTGCGTACCTTGCGGGCGTTGCCCTTCATTATTGTATCTCCGGCCGTAACCTGTCCGTCACCGGCAATGGCCACGTGTCCGTCCTTCTTCACTGCAATAATTGTTGTTCCCTTGAAACTCATTCTTCCTTCCTTCCGTGGGGATGTGAATCCCTGTATATTTTCTCCAATCTTTTACCTGTCACGTGCGTGTAGATCTGGGTTGTCCCTATGCTCTCATGTCCCAGGAGTTCCTGCACTATCCTTATATCCGAATCATTGTCCAGAAGACGGGTTGCAAAAGTATGCCTGAAGACATGCGGAGTGAACTTCTTGGTAAGTCCCAGTTCTGCACGGTACCTGTCAAAAATAATATGAATTGTTGAAAGCG
>CAMZGJ010000143.1 GCA_947306375.1 uncultured Spirochaetales bacterium | reverse complement strand
TTGATGAGATTCCGCAGTTTTTGAATGTAATCCAGGGATCCATGAGCCTCATAGGTCCCAGGCCCGAGAGGCCGGAACTTGAAAAAAGGTTCATCAGAACCATTCCGGGTTACAACATGAGACACCGCATGAAGGCGGGAATCTCTGGCTGGGCCCAGGTCAACGGACTGAGGGGAAACACATCCCTTGAGAAGAGGATTGAATATGATCTGTACTACATCAGCAAGTGGTCTTTCATGTTTGACCTCAAGATAGTGTTCCTGACTTTCTTCAAAGGATTTGTGAACAAGAATGCTTACTAAGAAAGTTTTGTCATTTTTACTGCTTGCCGTTGTTCTCCTGCCGCTGTCTGCCTATGTGCCGGCTGAGAATTACCTGTCCGGTTACCCTGAACAGCTGAAGCAGCGCTTCTTCTCAGGTGAGTGTCCCGAGATGTACACGGTCAACGGGGACAAGGTCTCTTCCATTCTCCCTGACGGGACCATAATGAAGGATCTTGCGCAGAAGGCTGAGGTTCTGGATTACGCATTCTCCCAGTCTTTATCCTCATTCTGTCCGTATCCCCAGTCCATGAAGGACCTTACGGATCAGGAAAAATACCTGGCGGTGTTCAACATGGCTCAGGCCATCTCTTCCATAGAGGGTGTTACATACAGGTCCCATTCATCCGGATACAAGGAGGAGACCCTGTTCTCTGAGGCCTGCCTTCTGAGTAATCCGGACAAGAAGAACTCAAAGGTTGCAGACCCTGTATCTGATTCTGTCCCTGAAAGACAGTCTTTCTATGCTTATCTTAAGGACTCCCGCTTTGGCGGCAACGTTTACAAAATAGATTATTACTGTTATGACAACGAAATATTTCTTGAGATAACAAACTACAAGGCCATGAAGTACATGGGCTTCAAGTGTGTTGAAAAGGGCAATCTGCACCTGTATCTGGATGCTTGTCTGACGGAGGAGGGGGTAATTATCTCCGGTCTTGCGGTTGTCTACAACCAGAAGCCTGAGGTCAACGTTCTGGTCACCACGGTTGACCTGCCCACCGCCTTCCTCAAGCGTGTTGCATCTCTGAAGGACTGGTTTTTCACCCACATAGTGAACTACGGAAACTGAAATGACAATTGTTGTTTTCCTTCTTATCATCCTCACAACTGTTGTCGGATTTGTTTGTTTATCGGCAACAAAGGTTGCCGGTCTTGTGGTGCATCCGCCGCTTGCAACAAGGGATTCGGATTTGAAAAAGATGAAGGAAGCAGGTTTTGATCCGGAGGCTTTTCTGAAATCCCTGCCTGCAGGCGAGAGCTTTGAATGCACATCCTTTGACGGAACCGTCCTCAGAGGAACTGTATACAGAACGGGGGAGAAGGGCGTCTGCGTTTTCTGCCACGGATGGAACGGAAACAGCTTTGAGATGACAAAGTACGGCCCCTATTACAGGAACATGGGGTTCAGCCTTGTCTTCTACGATCACAGGTACAGCGGAGAAAATGCGGGTAGGGGTGTTCTCTGCACCATGGGACAGAATGAGAGCAGGGACCTGGTCTGTATCTGCAACCATGTTAAAACTGTTTTTCCTCCGGGGACAAAGCTTGTTCTACACGGAGAGAGCATGGGTGCTTCCTGTGTTCTTATGGCAGCGCCTTACATTGAAAACCTTTGTTTCTGTGTCTCCGACTGCGCTTATTCATCTATGAGGAGGGAAATAATCCATCTCATCAAGGCAAGGAAGGTTCCGGTATACCCCATTATCAACCTGACTTCCCTTATTCTGAAGCTGAGGTACAAGGTTGACATGAACAGTGTGGAACCGGTCAGAAGCGTCTCCGGTATAGAGTGTCCGGTTCTCTTCATCCACGGGGAAGGTGATTCTTTTGTTCCTTCCACAATGGCAGGAGAACTCTATGAGGCCAAAAAAACCGGTGTAAGAGAGCTGGAAATGTTCGATAACCCATATCATGCGGTCACAGTTTTAAGATTTCCTGCGGAATATGGAAAAAAACTTGAAACTTTTGCTAAAAATTACTGTTTTGATAGGTGAATATAGTTTAGTATAATTACGATAGGAGGAGACAATTATGAAGAAGGCACTTCTTTTCACTTTGATATTCATGATTGCACTTTCCGGTGTTTTTGCTGCTCCGGAAGGATTCCATTTCGGTGTTGAAAGCCATGTTGACTATGACATGGTCCTCAATGATGACAGTGTTCCCAATAAAGCTGTATTTGTTTTCAACCCCTATATCTCGATTGACGAGGTTTTCTTACTGAAGCTCCGCGCAGAGTGGCAGCCCGAAACAGAAGGGGATAATGCCGGCAACAACGGTTTTGACTATCTGTTTACATTTGACACCTCAGATTTCTATACGTTCTCAAATTCAGTTCTCAAATACATTGATACCTTCAAGTTCCATACCGGACTGTTTGACTTCGGTATTGTAAGAACCGATGAGAAGGACACGCTCAGGATTCTCACAGATGAGAGGGATGAAGACAACAAACTCGTCTTCAACACCAACTACAAGCTCTATGCAAAACTTGATGCTGCCATAATCAAAGCAGTGGTGGAGACCACGGATTTTGTAAATTATAATAATCCGGATATGCCGCTATACAAGGGCTACCGTGCAGCACAGCACGCCGGTGCTGAGTTCAATATAGGTCTTGTGGGAATTGTGGCTGATCTTTACCACGAAGGTTTCTTCAAGGGTTCAATTGAAGCAGGAGAATTCAAGTCCCACCGCTTCATAGGCAGGGTCGGTATGAAGATGCAGACTCTTCTCAAGTTCTTTGAAATTGGAAACTACATAACAACAGACATTGTCAATGATACTGCGGCGGGAGGTTACAGCCTCTTTGACCGCTGGATGCTGGAAGTTAATGGCAAGCTCTCAGCAGG
>CAMZGJ010000142.1 GCA_947306375.1 uncultured Spirochaetales bacterium | reverse complement strand
AAAGATCGTCCGCGTTGAAGCCCAGCGAGACGCGGAACGGATACAGGGGATGTGAATCCAGGATTGCAATGCCCTCTATTCCCACGCTGTGAAGAATGTGGGATCCGTCCTTGCCCAGGAACAGGGCAAAATCATAGAACGGGCTCAGGTAGGTATGCCCAAAGTCCTCAAAGTTCAGAAATGCCGTTGTGAGGTTAATGTTTCCGGCAATAACAGCCTTTGAACTAAAACCTCCCCTCTGAACATCTTCATTTTCAAGAAGTATTCCCCTGAGCAGCTCATTCAGGCCCTCCGGTCTGAACTCTATTTCATTGTATTTGTATGAGTTGAAAGAATATGAGTAGTCGGAGTCAACCGGAGAAATAATCTCCCACGGGTCGCTGTCGGATGTTTTGTCAAACCATATTCTGTCAAAGTTACCCAGAACGCCTATTATCCTGAAAGAGGGGTTGAACCTGGCTGTGCTCAGCGGGAAAGCGGTTACCTCTCCCCTGGCAAATACACGGGGGTCCAGAATATTGTCCTCATCCGGAACCCATCTGGCACCGGCCTGCATGGAATATGTCATGCCATAGCGGAAGTTGTCGCGGAAGGCAAAGTATACCTGCTCCGCATTGATTCTGTTTATGGTGCCTCCCGAGGCATTTGCTGAGAAGGCAAACTCAAGACGGGGCCTGTATTTTGACACGGCGCCGTTTTCCATGGAGAACTGATTGTAGAAAGTGACTATGGGAGAAAAGGTAATATGATCTTCCAGGAAGCTGAAGGGCTTTTCCAATCTCAGGTCAACATCCAGTTCATAAAGACCTCTGCCGTCATTTCTCCATGTCTTGAGAAGAACGGAATCCTTTATGTCGTAGGGCATGAGGAAGGAGAATGTGGTGACTGTCTTCACATAGTTGTCTATTATGTCGTTGTACTTTTCTTTGAAGCGCACGTACTCAATGTAGTTGGTCAGGCTCTTGCCCCTTATCCTTCCGTCTGCAAAATCAAAACCCAGGGTGTTCTCAAAACCGTAGAACCTGTAGGGCAGGCTGTTGTTCTGCTTGGGCTGGAAGATAACCGCCGGAGACTCCGACATTGTCACCTTTTCCCCTATCCTGATACCGGTGAAGCTTACTCCGAACTTGTTGAAGGACTTGTACGTGAACCACATGGCCGTGTCCTTGGGATAAAGCTCATTGGTAGTGCTGAAGGCAAGCTTTGCACCGTTGTTTCCTACGGGAACATCCGAATAGGTCAGGTTGAAGTTGAAAGTATCCAGAACGGGAACGTTCTTTGGCTTGATAACCACTGTTATTCCGCTCTTGAGTTTTCCGGGACCTATTTCAAGACCGCTTTCGGAAAAACTGAAGGTAACCTTGCTCTGCTTCATGTCATTGTAGTAGAACTTGGACTCAACTGTTGTGGCTATGGTTGCACTGCCCAGTTTCCAGCCCGTCTCATCAAAATTCAGACCGAAGTAGGACTTTTCCCTGTTGAGAAAGTCAAATTCACCGAACGGCTCGGCATTGATGGTTGCACCGCCTATTTTGATTCCTCCTATGGGAATATCATAGTAGTAGCTTCCCTTTTTGAAGGATCTCTCCTGTTGCTTTATATCCAGGGATGCATCCAGCGTGGCCATCATTCCCAGGAGGTTGCGCTCCTTGTAGCGCAGGCCCATTACAAAACCGTAGTTGGAGTCATACTTGGGATACGGGAAGAACAGGCTGGAGGCGGCTTCATCCACCTCTATGTTCACGGTGACAAAACTGTTGGTATCCACCGAGAAGTCAATGGTGTACTTGACGTCAACTTTGGAGAACAGGTTTGTGTTCCACAGTTCCTGCTTCCTCAGTTCAAGATAGGCCTTAAGCTCATCCTCGCTTTCAAAGCGGGACGTCTCGCCCATCATTGAGTCCATAACGGCCTCACTGGTCTTTCCGTCAATCTTGTATATGTAATCGGTAATGAAGAAAGTCTGTGCCCACAGACCTGAAACCATTATAAAAAGCAGCAGGACTGCTGCAGATAAACGCTTTAAACTCACGGCTTTGCCACCTTCTATGTAACTATAACAGAATACATTCCAACTTGACAAATGAAAACAGACAGGCTAAGTTTTTATTGAACTTTTTTGTTCCAATGTCAGCAAGAGGAGGAAATGTCATGGATTTATCAGACCCCGGCCCCGGTAGACAGTCATTCCTCCGTAATGCGCGCTGAGACCAGGATTTCTGCATACTCTGTGACTCAGTCTGAAAATGGCCGATCACAACACAATCACCGCTACAGTCGAAACCACGCTCAAGACACTGTTGGAAAACCGTAAGTACGCGTCCATAAAGGACATACTTACCACAATGAACCCTGCCGACATTGCAGGCATCTTTGATGAGCTTGACGAACAGCAGCTCCCCATGCTTTTCCGTCTCCTGCCCAAAGATCTTGGCGCGGACACATTTGTTGAAATGGACCCTGACAACCAGGAGCTTCTTATACAGAGCTTCTCGGATACGGAGCTCAAGGCCGTTTTGAACGAGCTTTACGTTGACGATGCCGTAGACCTTGTTGAGGAGATGCCGGCCAACGTGGTCCGCCGTATCCTTGCACAGGCCGCGCCCGACATGAGGCGCGATATCAACCAGATTCTCCGCTACCCCGAGGACTCAGCAGGCTCAGTAATGACCACTGAGTACGTATGGCTGCGCACCCGCATGACCGTGGGAGAAGCCATAAAGCACATCCGTGAAACCGGAGTGGACAAGGAGACAATCTACACCTGTTACGTGACAGAAAACCGCAAGCTGATGGGTCTTGTGTCAATAAAGGACCTCCTTCTTGCCAAGGATGACAATACAAAGGTCTCAGACATAATGGAGACCAACTTCATAAGCGTAAACACCCATACCGACCAGGAAGAAGTGGCCCAGATGT
>CAMZGJ010000141.1 GCA_947306375.1 uncultured Spirochaetales bacterium | reverse complement strand
CTGCCTGGAGTTTGTCATTGTCAAAGTCAAGGTTGGTCTTGAGGATATGGATCTTTGAATTGAGGTCAAAGTCTCCCTGCTCATAGACTTCCATGAGGAACTGGACGCCAAGGTAGTTGCCCATTGCACGTGCAATTCTCTCCGCAAGCTGGGTAAGGTAGACGGAGTTGTCGCCCCTGAGGGCCGATACCTTTGGCCACAGTGTTTTCACTGAATCCAGCTGTGAGGCGTTTATATGCCTGAGGATGGCCCTGTGGTAGCAGTTGAATGCCTGCTGCTGGTCTCCGGCTTCCTCATAATACTTGGCAAACTTGTAGAATACCTCTGTCTCGTTGTGGTCTGCCTTTATAAGGCGCTCCCACATCTTTACCTTGTTCTCCTCATCTCCCTTTATCTCATAGGACTCCGCAAGGGCCCTGAGGATATATGGACTCTCGTTGAAGGTGAGGATCTTGTTTCCGAGATAGAAGACCTCATTCCACTTGCTGTCATGGAAATACTCGTCAAATACGCTGAATATGAAGCGGTCATCCACCGGATGCTTTCCAAGAACGGAGCGCAGGTAACGGGGGATGAGGGGAGACTTTACGTTTTCATCCGAAGTGTCCTGTGCGCACAGCTCCCTGAAGTCCGCCTTTTCCTCCGCGGTCTTTATTTTCTGAATGGCTGCCTCTGCATTCTCAAAGTCTCCGAGCTTTACGTTTGCAGTGTTTGTTGCGTTCCATAATTCGTTGCCTATTAAGTCTTTGACCTTCTTAGCATTCATTTTTTCACCTCTGCGTACATTGTAAAACAAACCGGGCAGACTTTTCTGTCTGCTCGGAAAACTCTTTAATCTGTGTACACGGATAATATACAACAGAAACGGAAATAGTTCAACTTTTATAAATATTATCAGATGTTAAGATTTTTTTCGAAAAAACGGCTTGTGAATATTCTCAAACCGTAAAGTTAATGTTAATATTAGGTCATGGATAAGATATTGGTTGCACCTTCCGTGCTTTCCGCGGATTTTTCGGACATAAGGGGAGCCCTTGCAAGCATAAAGGACTCCGGCGCACCCTGGGCCCATCTTGATGTTATGGACGGCTCTTTTGTTCCCAACATAACCTTCGGACCCAAGTTCATCGCGGACATAAGGCCGCATTCGGACCTCTTCTTCGACGCACACCTGATGATACGCAATCCGCAGGACCATATTGAGGCTTTTGCCAAGGCCGGAGTACAGGCCATTACCGTGCACAGTGAGGCATGCGTGCATCTGGACAGGACCCTTATGAAGATAAAGAGTCTGGGCTGTCTTGCAGGTGTCTCAATTGTTCCGTCAACTCCGGTAAGTGTAATTGAGTGCGTTCTTGACATTGCGGACCTTGTGCTTGTCATGAGCGTAAACCCCGGTTTCGGCGGACAGAGCCTCATTCCTTACACCCTTGAAAAGGTTTCCAGACTCAGGGACATGAGGGGAGACAGAAAGTACCTTATCTCAATTGACGGCGGAGTAAATGAGAAGACCGCGGAACAGGTTAAGAGAGCCGGTATAGACGTGGCTGTTGCAGGTTCCGCATTCTTTGCCGCCGCGGACAGAAAGGCCTTTGTGCAGAGCCTGTCCGGGAGAGTCTGATGAGGGCTGTTGTTCAGCGTGTCGTCAATGCCTGCGTGAGCGTTGACGGACGTACCGTGGGAAAGATTGATTCGGGTCTTCTGGTCTATCTGGGCGTTGAGGATTCCGATAATGAGAATATTTGCCGGAAAATGGCGGACAAGATAAGACGGCTCCGCATATTCCGGGATGAAAACGACAAGATGAATCTCAGCGTTCAGGATGCAGGCGGTTCCGTTCTTGTTGTGAGCCAGTTCACCCTCTATGCAGACCTGCACAAGGGGAACAGACCCTCTTTTGACAGTGCCGGAAAGCCGGAGCATGCAAACAGTCTCTATGAGAGATTCATTGAGATTATGAAGGAAGAGGGCATACATACCGAACACGGAGAGTTCGGAGCGGACATGATGGTCAGTTACACCAATTGTGGTCCCGTGACCATTATTGCTGACTCTGAAGATCTGTTCAGATAAAGACCGCACTACTGTTTTTACAGGAGAAAATACATGGCAAAAGAAAAGACTGCCGTAACGGATGAAGTTACAAAACAGAAAATGGAGGCTCTTGAAGCCGCCCGCGTACACATTGACAAGGAGTTCGGAAAGGGCTCTCTCATGAAACTTGGAGAAAGCTCAATTGCAAAGAACGTTGAGGTCATTCCCTCCGGTTCAATCCTCCTTGATGAGGCTCTCGGAGTGGGCGGCTATCCCCGCGGAAGGGTTATTGAAATCTACGGTCCGGAGTCTTCCGGTAAGACCACTTTGGCCCTTCATGCAATTGCCCAGGCCCAGAAGGCCGGCGGAATTGCAGCATTCATAGATGCAGAGCATGCACTTGACCCTGTTTACGCCGCCAAAATAGGTGTGAACACGGATGATCTGTGGATTTCTCAGCCGGACAGCGGAGAGCAGGCCCTTGAGGTTGCAGAATCCCTTGTCAGAAGCGGAGCCGTGGACATTATTGTTGTGGACAGCGTTGCAGCGCTTACTCCCCAGGCTGAGATTGAAGGCGAGATGGGAGACTCCCACATGGGTCTTCAGGCACGCCTTATGAGCCAGGCTTTGAGAAAGCTTACCGGAATTCTTGCAAAGAGCAGAACCACAATCATCTTCATAAATCAGATAAGAATGAAGATAGGCGTCATGTTCGGCAATCCGGAGACAACAACAGGCGGAAACGCCCTGAAGTTCTACTCCTCAGTGAGAATGGACGTCAGAAGGATTGAATCCATATCCAAGGGTTCTGATGAGTTCATTGGAAACAGAATCCGAGTCAAGATTGTGAAGAACAAGGTTGCTCCTCCCTTCAGAAAAGTTGAGCTTGACCTCTACTTCAAT
>CAMZGJ010000140.1 GCA_947306375.1 uncultured Spirochaetales bacterium | reverse complement strand
ACGGTCAGGATATAAGGCATCTGACACGTGAGTCCGTGCGCAGGAATATCGGGATTGTCCAGCAGGATGTGTTTCTGTTCAACGGTTCCATCCGTGACAACATTCTCTACGGCAGACCTTCCGCAACGGAGGAGGAAGTTGTTGAGGCTGCAGTGCGGGCCAATATCCATGACTACGTTATGTCCCTTGAGAAGGGCTATGACACGGAGATAGGAGAGCGCGGCGTAAAGCTTTCCGGCGGTCAGAAGCAGAGGCTCAGCATTGCCCGTGTTTTCCTGAAGAATCCTGCCATCCTGATACTGGATGAGGCTACAAGTGCTCTGGACAACACCACTGAGGTGTTGATACAGCAGGCTTTGGATGAGCTTTGCAGGGGCAGAACCACAATTGTTGTTGCCCACAGGCTTTCCACAATAAGAAACGCAGATGAGATTGCGGTTATTCTTGACGGAAAGGTGGCGGAGCTGGGCACCCATGAGCAGCTTATGAGCAAGGGCGGCACATACGCTCACCTTTATTCCCTGCAGTTTAGGGACAACGATTATATTTCATGATGTTCGTGAGTGACTTCGGACCTGATAGGGTTTATAATAAACGCTCCGGCACGTGTGCCCGGATTATAATCAGACAGGAGGTTTAATATGAAGAGTCTTGTTGCTTATTTTTCACATGAGGGAGAAAACTCCGTCAATTTCGATATCAAAAACGTAAAGAAAGGTCATACAAGGACTGTGGCCGAGAAGATTGCCGACATGACCGGCGCTGATATTTTCCGCATTGTCCCCGAGGAGCCCTATCCCTCGGATTACGATGCCGTATGCAGAAGAGCCCAGGCCGAGTATGAGGACAACATCCACCCTGCAATCAAGGCTCCGTTCACCTCTCTGGACAGTTATGACACCATCTACATTGGGTTCCCCATCTGGTTCCGCAGTTATCCGCGTGTTGTTGCAAGTTTTATAGACTGCTTTGACTTCACCGGAAAGACCGTAAAACCCTTCTGCACAAATGAGGAAGGTGAGTTCGGAATGGCTGACATGGAGCTTGAGAGGGCAGTTAAGGCCAAGGGCGGAAAGACAGCCAAAGGTCTTGCCGTGAGAGGCTCGGATGTTGACAGCTGTGACGAGGCTCTCAGAAAATGGTTGCAGTAAGAGCGTAATAGGGATAACATAACTGTACATATTGAATTGAATCTTCAGGGCAGGGTGAAATTCCCGACCGGCGGTAAAGTCCGCGACTGCCGAAAGGCATTGATTCGGTGAAACTCCGAAACCGACAGTAAAGTCTGGATGGAAGAAGATGTATCGGCCGGAAGGCCGGGATTGCCCTGCAGATTCTGCGGGGTTTTTTATTCCCCGGAAGGCGGGAAAGTGACTGACAGGCAGTTCATGAGACGTGCAATTACTCTTGCATCCAGAGGGCAGGGATGGTGTCATCCCAACCCCATGGTGGGCTGTGTCATTGTCAGGGACGGAGAAATAATCGGAGAGGGATACCACAGGCGCTGCGGGGAACTGCACGCGGAGCGCAACGCTCTTGCCTCGGTAAAGGGCAGCGCGGAGGGTGCCATTCTGTATGTTACCCTGGAGCCCTGCTGCCACCACGGCCGCACCGCTCCGTGCACGGATGCCATTATTGAGAACCGCATTGCAAAGGTTGTTATAGGCTCAAGGGACCCCAATCCCAAAGTAAGCGGCAAGGGTGTTAATCTTCTCAGGGAGGCCGGAATTGAGGTTGTTACGGACTTTATGAGAGAGGAGTGTGACAGGCTCAACCCGGTGTTTTTCCACTACATAACCACGGGCCTGCCCTATGTGACAATGAAGTACGCCATGACGCTGGACGGAAAGACCGCCACAAAGACCGGAGCCTCAAAATGGATTTCCGGGCCCGCCTCTCTGAAAGAAGTCCACAGGATGCGCCACGCGAACATGGGAATAATGGCGGGCATAGGCACCGTCCTTGCGGACGATCCTCTTCTTACCTGCAGGATCAGGGGCGGAAAGAATCCGGTGCGCATTATCTGTGACAGCGGACTGAGGATTCCGTTTGACAGCAACCTTGTAAGGACTGCTGACAAAATAAGGACAATTGTTGTCTGTTCAAATAATTACGATGTTTTCAAAAAAAAGAGTCTGGAGAGAGCGGGCGTTGAGGTTCTGAGCCTTCCCGGAAAGGACGGACGTGTTGATCTGAATGCACTTATGAAGAAGCTGGGCTCCATGGAGATAGACAGCATTCTTCTTGAGGGCGGAGCCGGTCTTAATGCTTCTGCAGTTGAGGCGGGGATTGTGAATGAGATAAGGGCCTTTGTGGCGCCCAAGGTGTTCGGCGGCAGGGCCGTCTCTCCCGTGGAGGGTTCCGGGGTGGAGCTTCCGTCACAGGCTTATTCTTTCAGTCTTAAAGAGATGAAGCGCGTGGGAGGAGATGTGATGCTCAGTTATGTGCGGGAGGAAAAATGTTTACCGGAATAGTTGAGGAAAAGGGAAAGATTCTTGCAAAGACCTCCGGAAGTATTACCGTGGGAGCTCATAAGGTGCTTGAAGGCACCAAGATCGGAGACAGCATAAGCGTAAACGGCATCTGCCTTACCGTAACAACCCTGGGCAGTGACCGCTTTTGTGCAGATGTTATGCCGGAGACATTAAGGCGCAGCAGCCTGGGGCAGTGCGGTGTTTCGGATGCGGTGAATCTTGAGAGAGCCATGCCTGCGGACGGACGTTTCGGAGGACACATTGTAAGCGGCCATATTGACGGAACAGGGATAGTAAAGAGCATAAACACAGAGGGCAATGCAAAGTGGATTTGTATATCCTGTGCACCTGAAATGCTGAAAACCGTTGTAGAGAAAGGATCTGTGACCCTGGACGGCATAAGCCTTACGGTTGCTGAGGTTGGTTCCGATTCGTTCTGTGTTTCCATTATTCCTCACACCCT
>CAMZGJ010000139.1 GCA_947306375.1 uncultured Spirochaetales bacterium | reverse complement strand
ACAAGTTTTTTGATTTCAAGTCCGGCGTCTGCCATGTTCTGCTCCTTGATCAATTCTGTAAGGATGATACTAAATTTACTAGAAAGGGACAATATGATAAAATATCGCCATGGCCGGCATCAACTCTGAGATTGATTCCCTCAGGCAGGAAATTGACAGGACAGATACCTCTCTGAAGGCCCTTTATCAGGACCTGGGCAAGGTGGCTTGCACCTACCACAGGGCAATTGCTGTCCATGAGAGTGACGCTGTCTATGAGCAGATCTGCGCCCTTGCAGGACGCAGGGATGACATTGAAGACAACATGAAAAACATCAGGATGGTTCTTGACCGCAGGAATGCTGCAGATCAGGACATTCTGAGCACCGAAAAGTCCATTAAGGAGCTTGATTCGGATTTTAAGACAGCGCTCTCCGCACTGGGGGCGGTTGCTGCCGAGGCGCAGGCGGCCGGCAGGCTTCCGGAGGACCTGGTGCAGTACATGGAGCCGGTCAGAATTTACAATGAAAAACTTGCCGAGCTTGAATCCAAGGCCGGTTCCGGGGTTTTCTCCTCCATTTATATGCGCCGCGCCGCAAAGCACAGGGAGACGCTGAACTCTGTTTTCCATGAGGCGGGGCTTGCCATTTATAAGGCGGGCAGGGCCGCAGACGTTCCGGGGCAGAGAGCTCAGGAACTTGCCGGGACTATTGAGGAGATTGCCCAAAGGCGGAAGATCTTTGAGGGTCTGATGGGGGAGAAGCGCAATGACCTCTCGCAGGTTAAGGGCTCACTTGCAGGCATTGGGGCACCCAATGGTGACATTAGCCGTCTCATGCGAGATTATTCGTTTCAGGTAAAAGATATAACAGACCAGCTTGACTCGTGTTTCACTGAGTACGGCCGTATTATCAGCGCCACCATGGACACCTGGCTGGATGACATGGCCCCTGAGGAGCTCAAGCTTGCGTGCCGGCGTCTGAATGCCGGACTCAAGCGCAAACGCCGCCAGCATCTGAACCTCAATTACTATGACCTGGCCAAGGAGATTGAGATTCACAGCATGCAGGCCCGGCAGCTGGACAGCCAGATTGAGGCGCTTGAGGCCCAGCGCACGGCCCTTGTACGCCAGATTGAGGAGCTCCGCATCCGCAGGAAGCAGGAAGACGGGGTCATGGCGGAACTCAGGGAAAAGCAGGAAGAAATATCACGCAACGCCGCCGACATTGCAGACGTCAGGGGCTAGGAGGACAATATGGATGAACAGCTTGCCCAGATGGGCGATACCATAAAGGCTATTGGAGATGCCTTTCGGAGTTCAGGCCTGAAAGCCATTTCAGTCATACTCATTTTCTACATAGGAGTGCTTATTATCCGCTCCGTCCTCAGGATGGTGAAGGCCGGAATAGTCAACAGCACGGTGGACAACTCGTTGGTTACGTTCATTGTGAACATAATCAGGTTCTGCCTGTACCTTGCCCTTATTCTCGTCTGCCTGTCCTACCTGGGAGTTGCACTCAGCGGCGTTCTTTCCGCGGTTATGGCCCTGCTTCTGGCAATTGGCCTGTCCCTGCAGAATATGATTGCCTCCGTGGCCTACGGCTTCATGATTGCCACAACGCACCCCTTCCGGGTTGACGATTACGTTGAGGCGGGAGGCACCGCCGGTACGGTAAAGGAGATTAACCTCCTTCATACAGTTCTTATTACTCCGGACGGCAGGAAGGTCTACGTTCCCAACAGCGCCATCTTTGCAAATCCCATTCTTAACAACAACGGCATAGGACGCAGAAGAATGGATATAACAGTGTCCGTGGACTATGCCTCTGACAACGAGAAGGTACGTGAGATTCTTCTTGATGTTGCCAGAAAGCACCCGCTTGTTCTGGATGTTCCGGAACCGCAGGACAGATGGAATGCCCAGGGAGAGAGTGCCATTACCCACACTTTGAGGGTCTGGGCACTGAACAGCGACTACTGGACAGTTAACTGGGATCTTAATGAGCAGGTTACAGTTGCAATTCAGAATGCCGGAATAGAGATTCCTTTCCCGCAACTTACCCTCAGTTACAGGCCCGGTGAGAATCCCGCGCAGGTTCGTTCTTTCAAGAACAATCCCGTTCACAACACGGAAAACGAGAACGAGGAGGATGACAGATGACTTTGGACAGAATACTTGAAATTGTCTATTCAACCCTTTTCCCCGTGCTGGGATGGTTTCTCTTCTATCTTCTTGTCAGGTTTGTCGAAAGGCTCTACGGTCTTTCCGGAGATCTTCTTAAAAAGAGCATCAATGACTACGAGGACGTTGAAAAATATCTTAAAAAGCTTCTGGGTTATTCCGGGTCAGGTCTTTCCAATCACAGGAAGTTCATGCTTCTGGGCAAAACCGCAAGGAACTGCAAGCATGCAGAGCGCAGAATAAGACTGTATCTGTTTGACAATGCAGGCAACAAGATCCTTTCTGATTCCACCTGCCTGCTGCCTGAAATTGCATTGAGCGTCTCCTCCGCACAGAGGGCTCTGGTTGCAAAGCAGGATGATCAGATGACAGAAAGCCTGACAACTCTTTCCACATCCGTTGCATCTATGAAGGACGCTGTCAGAAGAGCCATGTAGGCGTGTTGAACAACAGGTCGTTATTCCTTATTATTCAATCCATGTGATGCTGCACTTCTCAGGTGCACTTCATGCCGGAATGGCGGAATTGGTAGACGCGCTAGACTCAAAATCTTGTGTCCTAACAGGCGTACGGGTTCAAGTCCCGTTTCCGGTAAAACAGAGGCCGACAGGCAGAAAACATGAGCGATGTTTTCAGCCCGCCGGCCTCTGTTTTATCCGGCGAGTGTTAAACTTGTTCCGTTGCCTCTTGTATCATAAATTCTGCCAAAACTTGTCTCTCTTATGATACAAATGAAGTGAACCCCGTTTGTTGGACCAAATATCTACACAGCCATCATAAAGGC
>CAMZGJ010000138.1 GCA_947306375.1 uncultured Spirochaetales bacterium | reverse complement strand
ACAAGGACACCCGTGACGACCACCGCTCACTCATGGACGGCATGATCAAGCTCTACGCCGCATACAAGGAGAGTCTTGAGAAGAAGTCCATGGGATTCATGATGAGTGACTGGGACGAGAAGCTTCTCAAGTACGGCAGTCTGTTCGAGTCCAGACTTATGGATCTTTCCGTGAACATTTCCCTAGAAGATGCCCTTGATACGGGCTGGGAAATACTTGCGGAATGTTTTGAACCCAATGAAACCGGTCTCAGGTCAGACCTTATCAACGAACGCTGGCCCAAGGATAAAGCAGGAAAGTAACAGATGGCTGTCAAACTGACAAAAAATGAACTGAAAACTCAGAAAGACCAGCTCAAGCAGTTTACAAGATACCTGCCCACACTCCAGCTGAAAAAACAGCAGCTGCAGATAGTTATCCGCCAGATCTATGCGGAACTGGAGGAGAAGAGGGTTGAACGTAAGAAGATGATAGGCAATCTGGATGCCTGGGTTGCCGTCTTTGCCGAGAACCTTCTGTTTGCGGAAGACAGGAGACTGGAGACTCTGGTAATTCCCGAGTCCGTGGTTTCCGGCACTGAGAACATTGCCGGTGTGAAGATTCCAGTTTTTGAGAACCTTACATTCAAGGCCATTGACTATGAGGTTGAGGATTATCCGCTGTGGGTTGATACCGCAATTGTCAAGCTCAGGGAGATTGCCCGTCTTGATGCCCTTGTAAAGGTTATGGAGGAGAGGGCAAGGCTTCTTGAGAATGAACTGCAGTCCACAACGCAGAGAGTGAATCTTTTTGAGAAAGTTAAGATTCCCGAGGCCCGTGAGAACATAAGGGTCATAGGGATTTATCTGGGAGACCAGCAGACAAGCGCCGTTGTGCGCGGAAAGATAGCCAAGAAGAAACTTCAGGGAGGACGCGCATGATTGAAAAAATGAAAGCTGTGTGCATAGTCTCATCTCTTTCTTCCAGAAATGCCCTTCTTTCCGGCCTGAGGGACCTGGGTGTTGTCCATATCAGACAGAAAAAGCACGCAGACCCCGAGGTTACGGCAGAGTTTGCACGTATTTCCGCCAACTACGGAGCCCTCTGTGAGATTGAGGGTGCATCGGCTGAGAAGCCACCTCTCCCGCGCAGGGACTTTGAGCATCTTGACCACAAGGTCAGCCAGGCTCTGAAAACAAAGAAGGAGAGTTCGGATGAGATTGTAAGGCTTGCCATGCAGGCGGACAGAATCCGCGCATGGGGCTACTTTGTTCCGTCCGAGGTTGCAGACCTTTCACAGAGCGGCGTTCCGCTT
The DNA here is from genome assembly GCA_947306375.1 of uncultured Spirochaetales bacterium. Taxonomy (GTDB): domain Bacteria; phylum Spirochaetota; class Spirochaetia; order Sphaerochaetales; family Sphaerochaetaceae; genus RUG14846. The sequence continues at coordinate 1,656 of CAMZGJ010000138.1, read as the reverse complement.
TACTTCTACCGCATGGGCAGAAAGGAGCTTGCCTCCCTTACCTCTGACGAGAAGGTGCGCTACATACACCTTTCTCCGGTGGATAAGATGGAGACGGTGGCTGTTCTGTATGAAAAGCTTCCCTCATCCTTCCCGGCAACTGAGTTTGAAATGCCGGAGAAGGGGCTTGATGAGCTTGAAGCGGAGCTTGAGGCCTGCAATGCAAAAATAAAGAAGGCTGACGGGGAGCTGAAGAACGCCTCTCTGGAGCTTGCAACCTACAAGGCCCAGATGGTCAGGTGCAAGAACGACATAGAGTTCTCAAGCGCCGAGAAGACATCCCAGGAGGACACCGACCTTGTATGGATAAGCGGCTACATCCCCGACGATGCCTGTGAGCAGTTTGAGAAAGCCGCAAAGGCCAACTCATGGGCCTATGCAATGGATGATGTTGCATCTGACGACGAGTTTGTCCCCACCAAGGTGAAGTACACCAAAGTGTCAGGCCTCATGGAGCCCGTTTTTGACATTCTGGGCACCGTTCCGGCCTACCATGAGTATGACATCTCGTTCTGGTTCCTCTGCTTCTTCAGCCTGTTCTTCGCAATGATCATAGGAGATGCCGGTTACGGCTTCTGCTTCCTTTCGGTTGCAGTGCTTCTCCATGTTAAGCAGAAGAAGGTGACCAACCTTACCTTGCTTGTGTATGTTGTTTCCATAGCTACAATTGTATGGGGCGCACTTACCGGCACATGGTTCGGTCTGGAAGGGGCAATGAAGGTGGGAATCCTCAAGGCACTTGTAATTCCTTCCTTTGCCAACTACCCGCAGTACTTCGGATACACGTCCATCCAGCAGCAGAATATAATGATGAAGTTCTGCTTCATACTGGGAACAATCCAGCTGTCTCTGGCTTGTATCATGAACGTCAGGCGCAAGCTGGCAGTCAGGGACGGCTCATTCCTTGCGGATGTGGGCTGGTTCATGGCAATCAACTCCCTGTACTACGTGGTTCTTCTTCTGGTTATTAACCAGGATGTGGATCTGACGCTCTGCCTTGCCTTCATACTCTCAGGTTTCCTGCTGGTATGCATGTACGGCGGAATGTCACCGGACAAGGGCTTCAAGGACGGTTTGAAGGCAGGTCTTGCGGACATCTTCACGGACTTCCTGAACACCATAAGCGCCTTCGGAAACATAATGAGCTACATAAGGCTCTTTGCCGTAGGACTTGCATCCCTTGCCATTGCGCAGAGTTTCAATGACATGGCTCTGGGTATGAACGGATGGCTCAAGATTGCGGGTATTCTGGTATTCGTAATAGGCCACGCGCTTAATCTTGTAATGGGTCTGCTCAGTGTTATTGTTCACGGTGTAAGACTTAATCTTTTGGAATTTTCCGGTCAGCTCGGAATGGAGTGGTCCGGAACAGCATATGATCCTTTCAGGGTCACAACTAAGTAATCGCATTCATAAGGAGATTTATTATGGATATTGCATTCATCGGTATGGCTTGTGCTCTGGGCCTTTCAGCCCTCGGTTCCTGCTTCGGCGCAGGTGCTGCAGCTCTTTCTTCTGTAGGAGCTTGGAAAAAGTGTTATGCCAACGGAAAACCGGCACCGTTCATCATGGTTGCTTTCTCAGGTGCTCCGCTTACACAGACAATTTACGGCTTCC
>CAMZGJ010000137.1 GCA_947306375.1 uncultured Spirochaetales bacterium | reverse complement strand
ATGTGCATCCCAGGCCGGAGAGGGCTGAAAGGAAGGTCTTTCTAATCATAATTCCGTTTTCGGTATGGCTTACCTCGGGGTGAAACTGAACGGCATAAATCCTGCGTGAGGAGTCTTCAAATGCGGCAAAAGGGCAGCCTGCGGACTTTGCAACGGCCCTGAAGCCGCTTGGAAGTTCTTTAACGCTGTCTCCGTGGCTCATCCAGACAACGGAGTTTTCCTCAATACCTGAAAAAAGCGCTGAGGTGGTATCAAACTGTGTGTCAGTATGCCCGTATTCGCGCGAAGCAAGGGAATCGGCGGGCACCACTGTGCCGCCGAGCGTGTGGGCCAGCAGCTGGGCGCCGTAGCAGATTCCCAGGATGGGTATGCCAAGGCTGAAAACGTCCGGGCTCAGAGATGGGGCACCCGGGCTGTAGACGCTTGAAGGGCCGCCGGAGAGTATAATGGCTGAGGGTGAGAAGTCCCGTATTTCATTAAGGGGAATGGAGAAGGGCCTGAGCTCGCAGTAGACTCCGCATTCGCGGACGCGGCGTGCTATGAGTTGGTTGTACTGGCTTCCGAAGTCCAGAATCAAGACTTTTTCCTGCACCTTATCTAGCATTGTGGTCCTCCATGTCAGCCGGCAGAACAAGGTTCAGAAGGAAGGACATGACAATAATTACTGCTACTACATTTTGTGAGAAGATTGACTGGACAACGGGAAGAAAGGAAACCCAGATTCCGCCTGCAATCACAGATCCCATTACTGCGCCGTAACCGTACTTTGCTGCTATGGCGGAGAGGGAAACAACAAACGTGAAGCTTGCGCCCATTACCAGCGGCAATCCGGAGCCTATTACACCGAACGGGGTGGACTGGATGAAGGTTGCAATTCCGGCAATTATCATTGCATTCTGGGAAAAAGCCAGAATCTGATCTCCGCTCATGCCCGCTGCAGAGCAGACTATCACTATGGGAACCAGGTTGGAGACAAACATGGCCAGAACCTGCTGAAAAGCAAAGGGGAAAGCCTTTACGAGACTGACTTTGCCTGTAAGTTTGTTCAAATTACTCATTCTATTTTCCAGTGTCCTTTGTATCTTTATTTATTTCTTTTAAAACAAGGTCATGCTTTTTTCTGTAATAATGAGCCAGCATTGGTGTGAGAATAAGTGCTGTAAGGCCGGCCGTAAGACCGCCGTTGTACAGGACAAATCCTCCGTGAATTACGGATGTTGTTGTACACAGCACTGCATGGATAAACCCTGCGATTATTCCTACAAACGGGCCGTAGCACCCGGCAAACGGACACAGACCGGTTGCAAATGCAAAGCCGTTAATATAGCCTTGTGTTGCAAGGGTCCAGGGCAGGGTTTTTCCGGTTAGGAGACATACCAGACTAATAAGGGCAAACAGTGCTGCATATCCTGCCATTATCGGCCAGACGTTTTTTGGATGCTGACCGGCAGATGCAAAAGTAACAGCGGCAAGGACAACTCCGCATGTAGGAGCTGTCCATCCGCCTGTTCCCCCGCCTGTCAGTATGACAATATCAAAATAGAGGATAATGAACAGACCGTAGAATCCCATGTTTATCCATGACAGACTGTCCTCAAAATCAAGGATGTAGTCATTTCCAAGTCCGCTTGTCTTCAGTATCTTATTGTAGCCTTTGACAGTCCTGCCGTTTTCAAGAAATCCGTAGAGCAGACAGAAGACAAACAGGATTATGTAGAAGCAGTTGCAGAAGATGAAATATTTGTTCAGTTTTGAGGTGTATAAGGCATCCCAAACCATCCTGGTCTGAGGTACCTCAACTCCCATTGTCTTGTACAGGAAGGAATAAACCAGAAGTCCTATCAGGCCGAATGCAAGGCCGCCGTTGTAGAGGTTAAAGCCTCTGTGCAATAGTTTTGCACCGGGTAGAATTGCAGGAACAGTAAATCCGAGAAATGCTCCCAGTGCCAGAGCAGCGGCAATGCCCGCAGCATTAACCGAATGGGGGCCGATGTGAATGGGATAATTCAGAAACAGAGGGTAACGGAACATAAGTTCACTTACAAAAGGTCCGAATGCAGTTGAGAACATTACAACATCCAGACGGTCTCTGAATCTCAGACCCCTGAGCCTGCAGTAAATGAGAACTCCCAGAACAGGAGGCCACATATTTAAGAAGTTAAGCCCGTAGAAACAGTGTCCCACAACAAGGAAATATCCTGCCCAGTTGCTGCCGTTAAGTTTTCCAAGGTCCGCACAGTAGAGCATTATTGTGCAAGCAAGGCCGCAGAGCGCGGCATTGAGGAATGTAGCAGGAAGGGAAGAAATCAAAAAGTAATCAGTAATCAGGGGGCAGGGGGATGTGATGAGTCTGAGAAAATCCGTGATAAGATTACTATCTCCGGTGAAAAGAATGCCTGCCGGAACTGCGGCAAGAAAGGCAAGTGAAAACAAAAGAGAGATCTGTCTAACCGCTCTTCCTCTTTCAAACTCACTGTCAGCTTTTCCCCAAATCATAGTCATTCACCATTTGTATTTTATTTTCTAAAAGTAATATTTCCGTTTTCGGTAGAATCTATGACTGCAAGTGCCTTGTAATTGTAACCAGCCTTTCTCAGACTGTCTCCGCCGCCCTGGAAACCCTTTTCAATCACAACTCCTATTCCCTCAAGTGAAGCACCGGCTTCATTTATTATGTCTATAAGACCTTTGATTGCATTGCCGTTTGCCATGAAGTCGTCAATAATCAGAACATGGTCTTTTGGGCCCAGCCACTCCTTTGAAAGAATAAAGGTTACCGTTTTTCTGTATGTGTATGAGTATACCTCGGATTTATAAAGGCCGTTCTCTATATTGTCGCTTTTTGCCTTTTTGGCAAAAATAAGCGGAACACCGAAGTTGTGTGCACATATGGTAGCCACCGGTATTCCGCTTGCCTCCGCAGTCAGAACTGCAGTAATTCTGTTTATATCAAAAAACTTCTTAAATTCCCCGG
>CAMZGJ010000136.1 GCA_947306375.1 uncultured Spirochaetales bacterium | reverse complement strand
AATCCGGTGCGTCCCAGACTGAACCCCAGGCTCAACTACCGTGATCACAGAAAGGTGTGCATTATTGACGGCAACACTGTCATAAGCGGCGGCCTCAACTTGGCCGACGAGTATTTCAACAAGCGCATACGCTTTGGACACTGGAAAGACAACTCTTTTATCATAAAAGGTGACGGAGTATGGAATTACACGCTCATGTTCATGCAGTTGTGGAACTTCTCGTGCCCACCGGAATACCTGATTAAAAACTACGGAGACTATGCTCCGGACCATAAAATCAGAGGCTTTGGCGGTCTTATTCAGAGTTACGGAGACAGCCCGCTTGACTCAGACTGTGTTGCCGAGAACGCATACCTCAAGATGATAGGCAATGCCCACCGCTATGTCTGGATTTCCACACCCTACCTCATTCTGGATTCCGCAATGAGACAGGCCCTGATACTTGCGGCAAAGAGCAACATAGACGTAAGGATAATAACGCCGGCAATACCGGACAAAAAGGCGGTGTTCGAGCTTACCAGAAGCAACTACTACCAGCTTGTGGAAAGCGGAGTGAAGATTTACGAGTACCTGCCGGGCTTCATACATGCCAAAATGTTTGTCTCAGATGATAAACGTGCTATACTTGGAACGACCAACATGGATTTCAGGTCTTTCTTCCTGAACTTTGAGTGTGCAACCGTGTTCTACGGAGGAAAGACTGTCATGGAGGTCAAAAAAGACTTCCTGAGGACATTTGAATGCTGCAGGCAGATACCTGCGGATTACAGGAACACCGTAGGCAGATTCCGCAGGGTTTTCCGCGGTGCCGTAAGCGCCTTTGAGCCTTTGCTCTGACATGGAAGGGGGATTATTTTGGACAATCTTAGTGAACTTATAGAGATTTTTTCCGCAGAGACGGACAGGAACACCATGAGAAAGCTTTTTGAGGAACTCCTTACTCCCGCAGAGCGTGAGGATGTGGCCAAGAGGTGGTATCTGATGAAGGAGCTTTACAAGGGCACCACACAGAGAAAAATTGCACAGGACATGGAAATAAGCCTGTGCAAGATTACCCGCGGTTCCAGGATTCTGAAGAAGGATGACTCCGCATTCAGAAAGATTCTGTCCTCAATGTACGACGACTGAGCCTCATACGCTGAAAAAACTGTTGAACACATCCTCTGCCTTTGCGGCGTTTTCAGAACTGTTTTTTACGCTGTTCTGAGTTAGTCTGAAATAATCACAGAAGTTGGGTCTGTCCTTGTCCTGAACCAGCTCATCCACGCTTTCCCTGCATCCGTAGTGGGAGGAGGGGCTGTAGAAACTGCAGGTCCTGCAGGTGTGAAGGGCCTTTGAGCAGGAAGGGCAGGTAGTGCTGTAGAAGACGGAAGAGACCTCTGCGCCGCAGAAGGGGCATTTCATTTTATCTCAAGCCTCCTGCCCAGCTCCACCATTTCTCCGTCAGCATAAACGTCATGGGCAAACCCGAACTTCCTGCCGTCTTTCTCGTAGCGGGGAATTACATGAATATGAAGGTGGGGCACCTCCTGGCCGGAGGCAGGGTCGTTGTTTATCATTACGTTTGTGCCGTCGCACTTCAGAACTTCCCTGAGCCTTGCGTCAATCTTCCTTGCAACCAGAATCATGTGTTTCACCACATCCTCCGGAGCCTCCGTCAGGTTACTGTAGGGCTCTTTGGAAATAACAAGACTGTGGCCCTTTACTATGGGGTTTATGTCCATGATTACAAAGCATTTACTGTCTTCATACAGCTTAACTGAGGGAATAATACCCCTGTCTATTTTAGTGAAAACCGTTTCCTTTTTTTCAGTCATTGTTTCAGATCTCCTGTCAATTACCACTTATTGTAAACCTTTTCCGCAAAACCCGGAAAATCCTCAATATGAATAACCTCTCCGCCGTCCAGAACCGCATCTCCGGTAAAGTATCCGAACACCTGATGCTGAATGCTCCTTACAAGGGGAATCCTTGTGTCGGAGCTGCGGTCAACTGCCGGCCTGAAAGTCATCTCGAACCTTCCGTCCGAGGATGTGAATTTCCAGGGGTCCGTGAAGGACTTTTCAGGCAGGATGAAGGTAACATCATCCAGTTTGTGAACACTGCCGTTGAATAAGAGGCAGTTCTCGGAGGCCGGTGTTCTGTCTGAAAAGCCGTATCCTATGTTGAAGCCGAAGCGGCCGCCTCCGGCAATGCCGCTTGCGCTGCCCCAGTACCATGTGTTTTCGCGTGTCCAGACTCCGCGGCCCCAGTCCAGCACACCCCAGGCATCGTCCTTGGACAGGTATGTTGTATCATCTCCGAGCCTTACCGTTCCGCTGGCCGGCATGCAGTTTATCTTCTGGTTCAGATAGAAGGCCTTTCTCTTTTCTGCCCATGAAGTTGCTATGTTCATGCTCCTCAGTGCGGCACTCTGGGTAAGCGTTATGTTCACGTCCAGTCCCGTCCGGCCGTCCGGAAGCACAAGGTCAGGCACATTGAAAAGCAGGTGCCTCTTTGTGCCTTTCTTTATCAGGGCAATGCGCATTTTGTGGTTTTGGAATACAAATGAGCTGTCCTCAGAGGATGAAGGTGCAAGTCCTGTCCTTCCCAGGGGGAGGAGTTTTGTAATGTCCCTCTGGGCAAAGCCTCCCTTTGCATAGTCAATGAAGGAAACCGAGAACAGGGCGGCGTAGCCCAGGTCGCTTACGGTTACGCAGACCGTCCAAGAGCCGGAGAAGCTGTGGACCGCATAGTAGTCCCACTCCTTTATCCTGAGTTTTCCCGCATGAACGGCCTTCCTGGAATAGGTCCAGACCGGTCTGTCCGACCAGCCCTGTTCGGCTATGTGTCCCTTCCTGTCCAGCAGGGCCTGTTGCTGTGTGACTTTATGATTTCTGCTCATGCCGGTATTCTACCACAAAAGTGCCAGATGATTGACATATGAATAATAAAAAACTATTCTAGTATCCGCGTTTTGACTACGGGCAGTAGCGCAGGGGCTAGCGCGTCTGGTTCGGGACCAGAAAGTCGGA
>CAMZGJ010000135.1 GCA_947306375.1 uncultured Spirochaetales bacterium | reverse complement strand
CATCGCGCCCCGGCGCATCCTGCGGAGTCTTGAAAAAGGCTCCGTTTTTTTGTCCGGGAAGTGAAAAACAGGGGGTAGGAAAACGTGGGTTTATGACCATAACTATAGTATGAAAGATAAAACTGAAAGCATAACGGACCTCATACTGACTACAGCCTCCAAAGTATTCGGAATTACGGCAGTAAAACCTTTTCAACTTCTTGTTATGCAAAGAATAGTTGAACAGGACAGCAATGATTATATTAGGCGTGATCAACTGGTAACACTGCCTACCGGAACGGGTAAGAGCCTGTGCTTCCAGCTGCCTGCCCTGCTCTGTACGGGAATTACAATTGCAGTCTACCCTCTGCTTGCTCTTATGAATGACCAGATTAGGAATCTGAAAGAGCTTGGAATTGAAACGGTCTGCATAAGGGGCGGTCAGACAATGGAACAAAGAAACAGAGAGCTGAAAAAGCTTGATGAAGGTGCCAAGATAGTAATCACAAATCCTGAGTCTCTGTGTAATGAGAAAACCTACAGAATCTTTGAAAACAAAACAATAAGCCTATTGGTATGTGATGAGGCGCATGTAATATCCCAGTGGGGACAGACCTTCAGACCATCGTATCTTAAACTCCATGCAGCGGTACTGCGCTTTAAGCCGCGTCAGGTTCTGGCTTTTACCGCAACTGCGGATCTTAAGACAATAAGGGACATAAAAAGATGCATTTTTGCCAAGCATCCGCTAATAATCAAGGGTAATCCGGACAGAGACAATATCTTCTATTCCACATACAGGTGCACGGACAGAAAAGCAGGTCTGATTGAACTTTTGAACAGGTGTGAAAAACCTGCAATTGTTTTCTGCCGTAAAAGGCTGGATACTAAAGTATTATGTTATTTATCACGCCGAATCAACCATAATTCTGAACAAAGATACTACCATGCAGGGCTTTCGAAAGAGGAAAGAGAGAACCTGGAGAATTGGTTTTTCAACAGCAATGAAGGCGTGCTCTTTTCCACAAACGCCTACGGAATGGGTGTAAACAAAACCAATATCAGAACAGTAATCCACTACACCCTGCCCTCTGATGCCCTGTCCTATCTTCAGGAATCAGGCAGAGCCGGAAGAGACGGCCTTCAGTCTTATGCCTACGCCCTTGTAACCTATAACGATACACTCCTTCCACATACTCCCGGCGTGCTTGAGGTGTTCAGAGGAACGGAATGCAGAAGACAAGGCCTGCTCTCAATGCTTGGCGTACAGCAGGATGAATGTTCGGGCTGTGATATATGTGCCGGCGCGTACCGAACCAAAAACGTAGACACTTATGATTCCGTTACCCGTGCAGTTCTTCAGACAGTCACTTTTAATCCTTTCAGATTCAATTCCAAGACACTTTCCGCGCTTCTTTGCGGAATAACAGGCACAAGGGCAGACAGAATAAGCCCGTGGTTCGGTCTTCTCAGGGGCTTTGATATGGACCTGACGGAGGACACTATAAGAAAACTTACGGCTGACAGAGAACATCCGTTAAGACCGCTGGGAAGCATAAAGTTGCCCAAACGCGGTTTTATGCTGTTCAGGCGGTTTTCGAAAAAAGCCCATGTATGATAGTATTTTCTGAAAGAACAAAGATTGCTGGGAGATTGATATGAAGAAATTCCTGTCTTTTTTTATGATATTTGTCCTTGTTATTTCATGTATCGCCGCAGGCGGATCAAAGGAAACAAAGGATTCAAATGAAATAATTGAACTTAAGACTCCTGAGGCTGCACCTTCGGTTGCAGTTAAGGGTCTTGAGGGCAAACCATGGGTAAACTCAAACCTGGCGGGAAACCTTCCTGCGGAGAAACCTTCACTGAAGGATAATTTTGAGCTCAACACCAACTATGAGTTGTATTCAATGGCCAAGGCACAGGGCATTGAAGAGGATTCCTACTATGACCGTTCTGATAAATACCAGCAGGATGCCATAAGGAGAATTCTTTCAGACGAGTCCCTAAATTCGGATGAACTTGAGCTTCTGCGCGGTTATATTGCCCTCTTCTCGGACTTCAACAAGCGAAATAATGAGGGCGTTCAGCCCCTGATGTTCTACATTGACCAGGTTCGCAACTGCAACAGCTTGGAAGCTCTTTCATCGCTTGTTCAGGAAGGATATCTTTTTGGCAATACATTTGCACATTTCGGAATATTCAAGGGCCTGAAAGACAAAGGAGAATACGCCGTAACAGTTCTTCCTTCCCTTGATTTCTTCTCCGAAGACGCACTTATGAATCTGACCGGCGAGGAAACGGATGAGGAAGTTGAGGAGATCTTTGATGCTATAGCCGAGTATTACTACTATCTTCTCCTTGAAACCGGATATGAAGAGGCCTTTGCCGAGGAGATGATCAAAAGCATGAGCAACTTCTCCGCAGACATCAAAGATTACATGGATGCATCATCCGACCAGGAAGAAGTGAAGGTAATGACCCTGGAAGAGATAAAAGCTTTCTGCACTCCCCTTTACGATCAGATAATAGGCCTGGGTTATTACTCGGAAGACCTTTCCGTCGAGTATGACGTGTACTATCCCGGTTTCTTTGCAGGCCTTCAGACCGTCTACAACAGCAATAATCTTGAAACAATAAAGGCAATAATGACGGTAGATATGACATCCTACGCCATGCCATATCTGGACATGGAGCGCTACTATGCCGTAAACGACCTTGATGAAAACGCGGAAATAGATCCTTTTGACATTGCCTATGAATTCATATACAGCAAGCTTGAGAATGCCGTGGACCAGGTCTTCCTGCAGTTTGAATTCCCGGCAGACACAAGAGACAAAATTGCCGAGCTGACACAGATGTACATCCGTGCCATGAGAAAGAGAATCCTCTCCGAGACCTGGCTTTCCGAGGAAACAAGGAACAAAGCTGTTGAGAAACTTGACAACATGGTATGCGTTGTGGTGTACCCTGACAACTGGATTGATTTCTCGGAGCTCAAAGAACTTGTCAAAGACCACGAGCAGAACCTTCTGGACGCCGTTCTCTGCAGGGATGACTTCTACAGAAGCTACATGACATCCTACCTGGGCAAACAGATAGACCGCGGCAACTG
>CAMZGJ010000134.1 GCA_947306375.1 uncultured Spirochaetales bacterium | reverse complement strand
GGCAATAATGGAGGCAAGAAGGGACATGAGCACGGCGTTCTTTAGGGGGGCCCAGAAGTACGTTCTGCTCATTTCGGAACCTAGCATCCTCTTCCAGTGGAAGGGTGTGAAGGATCCTACTTTCTTACCCATCAGCTCGGGATACATAAGGTCTGAAATGTTGACCGTAACTGTATCTATTACAAGCAGAATGAGAGGATACAAGGTAAAGAATCCCAGCACCAGAACGGTGACAGTTAAGATAATGTTGGCAGGGCTGGAAAAGAAGTCCCTTACGCGGAACATTTTCTTTTTCAGCGACGGTGCCTTTACAGATACTTTATCCATACAGGAATTCTCCTAGACAACAAATCAAGGGCAGACTTCTGCATCTGCCCTTGAAAAGACTGCAACAGCCGTATTACTTCTTTGCAATGGCGGCGTTGACAAAGTCAACAACTTCAGCCTTGTTGACCATGATGTAGTTGGCATCCTCGGCCACCAGGCAGTTCTTCCAGAATGAGATGGGCTGGTCGCCTTCGGAAGCACCGATCTCAGAGCTTGTTGAGTAGGCACCCATAATCTTTGTTGAGGGTCCGCCCCACGGAGTGAAGCCTTCTTCAGTCATGAGGTAGTTGATGAACAGCATTGCTGTGTAGGGCCTGGGAGCCTTTGCTGCAAGCTGGACATAAAGCGGATACATAAATCCTGCAAACGGCTTGACTGAATCTGCAGTAAATGCGCCAACTGTGAGGTTGCCCTTGATGCTGGCATCAACATCTCTGAACTTTGAAAGAACGAACAGACCTATGTTGCCTGCGCTGTCTGCCTTGGCCATTGTCTGGCAGATTGTTGTATCTGAAGAAATTGAGAAGTTGCAGTTTGCAAGGAACTCAGCTACCCACTTGTAACCTGCGTTCTTGTAGGAACCCAGAACAATGTCCTTTCCGTAGTATTCCTTGTATGCCTGAGCAAGTTTTCCTGCCCACTCATCTGAAGTACACATGATCAGGAAGTTCATGTTGACCTGCTCTGTTGACGGATTCTTGAAGAATACGCGGCCGTTCATTGAGGGCTCAGTGAGCTGCCATACATTCTTGATTTCAGGAACATCATTTCCGAGGTTGTTCCAGATGAACAGCTTGTTGATGTACTGGTGTACAAGGGGAACAAGGTCATTCTGGGCAACTTTACCGGTAATTGCAGCAGGAACATAGTTTTCAAGAATTGTTGAGTTGTTTCTGTAGATCTGAAGCTTTTCGCCGTCCTGGATCATGACCATGGAAGCAGCCTTTGCCGTGCCGCCCACTGACTCCTGGAACAGAGTTGTATAGATTACAGTATCATCCAATTTGGTTCCGCTTGCATTGGCATCTGTAAGACCAAGCTCTGCACCGTACTTCTTCACAAAGTTGGTTACGGCATTCTTGATACGTGAAGAGTTACCGTAGGCAATGAAGTCTCCGGTCTCTGTCTTTGCAAGAGCAAGAAGCTCGGAATCTGAAAGAGTCTGGCCCTTGACAATCTTTGCAGCTACGCTGTTTTCATCAACAACTGCAGCAGCTTCCTTTTCACCGTTGGCAAAAACAAAGCCTGCAACAAGGACAATCAAAAGAATCAATGACAGTTTTTTCATTTTTATCTCCTTTTTCTGTCGCCGGGACAATTTGATTTCTTTCTGAAATTTTACCACGGCTTCAACGGCACACAAAGAAAAAATGAGTATTGGGGTGTTAAGTCATCACCTGCCGGCGCAGGCGATACACCAATCAGCCTTCAAAAGCTGAATGAAGATGCCTGAGAAAACTCTTCTTATAACGTGATTCCACCCCGCCCTCGTTGTAGAAGACATGAAGCACGTCGCTTGGAATGTACTTCTGAAGCGGAATAAGCTTAACATCCGGATTGAGCGTGGAGGAATAGTTGCGCAGGAACATGTCCGAGTAGACAGTCAGTGCCATTTCCTTCTGAGCAAGAGAGAACGCAGTCTGGGAATTATCCGTTTCCATAATGATCTGCGGAGTTAGCTTGCGGGTTCTCATAATGTTGTCAAAAAGGTCACGGCTGCGGTTGCCCGGGTTAAGCAGAACAAAGGGACAATCAATCAAATCCTCTATTTCAAAGTCTTTCTCTAATTTTTGTGCAAGCTTTCCTGCCTTTTCCGGACCGAATGTTTTTTCAAGAATCCTAAGCGGTACAACAATGAAAAAACTCTCCCTGAAAAGAGGCTCGCTCACAAGACCTTCAACCGAGGGGTTCTCCGCAGTTATCCAGAAATCAATCTCTCCGCGTAGCAGTCTGTCCATAAGAGCGTTGGACCTTTCCTCATATATGTTTATCCTCACCTGGGGGTGACTGCGGTTGTACTGGGGTAGAACCGAGGGAAGGATGAACTGTCCTCTGGTGAATGAGATTCCTATCCTCAGTTCTCCCCTCTCCTCGTTTCTTATGGCATTCAGTTTGTCATTGAGAGTTGAATTCACATCATCAAAGCCCAGAACGGCCTCATAAACGCATTTTCCTGCGTCCGTCAGTGACAAACGGGGCGTTCTGTTGAACAGTTTGACACCAAGTTCCTCCTCAAGGTTGCGCATGTGCGCGCTGAGGGCCTGCTGGGAAATGTAAAGCTTGTTGGCGGCATGAGTTATATTCAACTCAGATGCTACGGTTTTAAAATATTTAAGAATAAGAAAGTTCATGGCTTTATTTTTACCACAACCAAACGGTTGTGGCAAGTACGTGTTTTTGTTTGGAAAATTATGTTTCTATAATATTGATATTTTTGATAGCATGAACCTCGGAAATCAGGAGGATTTCAATATGAAGAAATTTATCGGAATTTTACTCGTACTCGTTCTTGCTGTTTCTTACGTTGCAGCAGGCGGTGCATCAGAGTCAGCAGCTGACACATCTAAGAGCGCAGCAAATGTAGATACAAACACTGTAGCAGTAGGTGCAGTCGTAATCGTAAGAGATGACGTCCCCGCTGATGAAGTTTATACAATTGTGAAGTCCATCTTCGACAACAAGGCAGACATCACGACACAACATGCAAAGGGTAACGAACTTGACCTTGCATTCGCATCATCCGTAACAGCAGTTCCCTACCATCCGGGTG
>CAMZGJ010000133.1 GCA_947306375.1 uncultured Spirochaetales bacterium | reverse complement strand
TATTGTGGGTCCAGGGATCGAGCAGGTGCTGCTCGAGGTATGGGATTGCGGCCTTGTACTGTTTGGCAAGGGCTGTGGCAAAGTACCATGCAACCATCATTTTCACGTAGTATTCATCTGTTTTTATTTGTGCAACGCTCTGCAGGTATTCAGGCTTGAAATCCTCATCAAGGTAGTGCTGCATGAGCATGCCTACGGCAAAGCGGATTGTGTAGGTTTTTTTGTCTTTGAGCCAGAGGTTTATGTGCTCAAGAAGGTTGTCCCTGTTCTTTTTGAATGATTTGGGAGACATCTGGTCACAGGTGGCCCAGTTGTCAACGTACGGAAGAATGCGCTCCGTTTCTTCAATGCATGTTCCGTAGTCTTTAATCCCGCTGATTATAAAGGCGTGCAGCTGGTTTTCATCAAAGTAATAATGTGGCAGATCCGTGAGGAATTCTTCATATTCATTTGATTTCACAAGCTCTTTTGCAAAAGCCCTGAGAGCCGGGGTTCTTATGCCTATGAACAGCTTGGGATCTTTGCCGGGAATGAGCTTGCTCTGAAAGTCCCTGTACTCAGTGTCCTGCATCTGAAAAAGACGCTCTCTGATTTTTTCCGTTGTCATAACCAGACTTTAGCACAGATTGAACGGTCTACGGAAAAAACATGAAAAAAGTTTGAAAAAAAGTGAAAAAAGGTGGGGGTGAAAACGAGGGTTTACACCCATAACTATAAGTAGAGAGCTTCAAGAGGAGGAGACATGAAGATTTTCGGTTTTTCAAACAAGGGCGGTTACAGCGGCCTTACGGTGGGAATAGAATGTGACATCAGAAACGGCTTTCCCGGATTTGACATTGTGGGTCTCCCGGATACGGGAATAAAGGAAAGCAAGGAGCGGGTGCGCTCTGCAATCAGAAACAGCGGGTTCAAATTCCCACAGCAGAGGGTTCTGATAAGCCTGTATCCGGCTTGGGAGAACAAAAGCGGCTCGCTTTTGGATCTTGGGATAGCCCTTTCCATTCTGCTGGCCTCTTCAAAGGTAAATCCCAAGGAGCATTCTCTGAGCATAATGACTGCCGGGGAACTGACCTTGGGAGGAGAGGTTGTTCCCGGTCCCCAGGCTCTGGGTGCGGTAAGTGCGGCGGAGAAGGCCGGCTGCCGGCTGTGCCTTGTTCCGTTCAGAACGGACAATACTGTGGCTCAGCATATAACAAACCTCAGGCAGGCCTATGCCGTGTGCATGAAGGCTCTTGAGACTCCTCTTTCCGCAATGCTTCCTGCAAGGGAGGAAGAACAGCCTGTATTTACGGATGTCTTTGGCATGGAGGAGGAAAAAGAGGCACTCTGCCTGTCTGCAGCAGGTTTTCACAGCCTGTTTCTTTTCGGGCCTCCGGGGGTGGGCAAGACGCTGCTTTGCAGCCGTTTGAACCTGCTTCTTCCGGACAATGACAGCACTACTTCCGACGAGGTTACAAGAATCTACGGGTGCAGCGGTCTTACCGTACCCGGATCAAAGCCTCAGATGAGAAAGATTACGGTGGATACAAGCGCAATCCGGTTCTGCAGTTCAAAACTCCCCGGAGAAGGTTCTCTTGCCCACGGCGGGGTGCTTATGCTGGATGAGGTGAACAAACTTGGTCCAAAGCTTACTGAGAGCATAAAGACAGCCTATGACAGCGGCTTTTCCGGCCTTTACCCTGCAAGGTTTCTGATGAGCGCCAACATGAACGTCTGTCCGTGCGGATGTCTGGGACGTCCGGATGCGGTATGTACCTGCACCCTTCACCGGCTTGAATCCTACTGGAAACGCCCGGGAACAGCCTTTCTTGAAAGGTTTGACATAAGAATTCCAGTCAAGGCTTTTGACATTATGAGTGCTGACCCATCACTGGCAAAGCCTGACTCCTGGTACAGGGACAGAGTCAGGGAGGCTTCTGAAAGACAGAAGCACAGGTACAGGGAATTTGACAATGTGAATGCCAACGGACAGGTTCACCTGAACCCGTCAGCCGTCAGGTTGATTGCAAGGGAGGCAGATATGGTAAGCCGCATGGCGGGCACAAAATCCACAGGACAGAGGAATCTGATAGGGACGGTTACCCTATCAAGAACAATTGCAGACATGGAGCAGAGTGCGGATGTAAAGGAGGAGCACATAAACAAAGCTTTAGAGCTGCGCAGGTACGGATTCGGAGATTACTATTGGAAAGAAATCCGCTAAGGCTTAAGATTGAAACATGTTCAGCTATTTTGACGAAGAACCTGTGTTAAAACCTCAGCATATAGTAAAACCCCGTGAGGGTTTCCCGCGTTGTGCAATTGTTACTTGGCAGAGTTCGTTTCTCAGGTGTGCCAAAAAGTACGGCCTTAAGGGCCTGTTCACCTATGTAGGAGGAATTACTCAGCCGGTTTATGAGATTGAGTACAAAGGAAATAAGTATGCATTTGCCGTAATAGGCATGGGCGGCCCCAACGCAGCCTCTTTTATTGAGGAAATGACCGTCATGGGCACGCGTGACTTTGTGTTCATGGGCTCCTGCGGAGTAATAGACAAAACCGTTCCCACGGGCCTGATTGTTCCGGACCGCGCCTTCAGGGATGAGGGCACAAGCTGGCACTACAGTCCTTCAAAGGAAGAGTTTCTGGACATTGAAACAGCTCCTTGCACTGCCGATTATCTCACCCGTGCGGGCATTCCCTTTGCAAAGGGTGCCACCTGGACTACGGATGCCTCATACAGGGAAACCCCTTCTGCAGTAGCCTACTACCGGGACAGGGGATGCGTCTGCGTTGAGATGGAATGTGCTTCGGTAATGGCCGTTGCAAAACATCTGGGCGTAAAGGCCTATCAGATTATCTTTACGGCAGACAGTCTTCACGGAGACAAGTGGGAGAAGGGGCGCCTCCTGGATATGGCTGACAACGCCTGGGAGGCCTACTTCCTCACCGCCCTGGGACTGGCAGAGTCTTGTGTCAATTGAAAAGCTTTGATTGAGAAACACCCCATAGCCACTCACTCCGGATATTGATTTGGATAATAACAAGGATTTCAGTATGGAATCATCAAAATATGAAGTTGTAAAGTTTGTCGATGGCGGCTTTGAACTGGAAGTAAACGTCAGTCCTGCAGAAGAGACTGTCTGGTTAACTCAAGAGCAGTTGA
>CAMZGJ010000132.1 GCA_947306375.1 uncultured Spirochaetales bacterium | reverse complement strand
AAAGTACATAGACAGACAGGCAAAGTACATAGACGGACAGGCAAAGTACATAGACAGACAGTCACGGACAGGCAAAACCATGCAAATACAGGCAAAACAGGAGGACAAGGATGAGAAAGATTAAGAAATCAGTGTGCATAATACTGCTCATGGCGGTGTTTGTGCCCTTAATAGGGGCGCAGACGGTAAAACTGGAGCTGGGCAACATATTCAAGGTCAAACTCACAAGCAACAAGGAGGGACTTTACAATCTTGAGAAGATTTCCCTGAAGCTGAGCGTGGCAGGACTGACGGCAACGGAGGAAAGGATTGAGGTACACCGGGGATTTACGGATTTCATACTGCTGAGAAAGGGCGGCGGAGGTGTAAGGGTGGACAACGGGAGAACATGGGCTGAGACTTTGTTCATGACCACCCGGGGTGAGCCCGGGGAAGACGAGAAATGGATAGTTGACAGACGCCGGGTCTCGGACAGACATATTCAGAATACATTCGGGTTCGGGGCCGGCCACACACCGGGGATGAAGATTGAGCTTACAAACCACATAGACCTTGTGTACGGGGTCTGGACAGATACAAAGGGTGAGCTTGTTTTCAACCTGGGCGCCATGAAAACAAAAATAACGGGAATTGTGAAGGAAGAGACCAGAACAGAACTTCAGACAGTGCTTGGAAGCAGGTTCAGGGGTTTTGAGCTGAAGACGGAGTGGATAAGGGAGACAGGCCGTGCACCCCTTTACGGAGGAACAAGCCGGAGGCAGAAGAGCACGGAAACCATCCGGATTGCACTGCGGGATGTGGAACTAAAGCTCTCCAATCAGTGGGACGTTTATGAGAGTACCGGGAGCAATGCAGAGTCCTCATGGGAGGTGAAGTTTGACAACCCCAATGCACAGCTTACAGTGAGGGGGAAACTCCGCAGGACTGAGGGGGCGGACTACGGGTTCACGCAGCCGGAGATGAAGGTCAGGCTCAGGATCTCCAAGAGAACGGACGCCGGGACTGTGGGGCTTGAGATAGGAGGAGACAGAACTGTCAGGTTGGTTTTCAGCTCAGAAGTTCCTGGCGTTGGTGCTGGGAAACTTAGGCTCACTGGTGACATTGATACCCAGCTTTCTGAGACCTGAAGAGTCTCCCGCAGAGGGAATGTGACTCATGTGGGACTCGCAGCCGCGCAGCTGCGGAAGGCATGCAAGAGCCTTCTTGGCTACGGGGTTGATGGGGGCAGACATGGCAAGACAGATCAGGGCCTCATCCAGGTTGAGGCTTATGCCCCTCTCGTTCAGGACCTTTTTCATCTGCCTTATTGAGTTGAGAACCTCCCTGGGGATGAGCTCTATGGACTTGTCTATTCCGGCAAGGACTTTCAGGGCGTTGAAAACAAGGGCGCTTGATGCGTGCATGAGAGCCGAATTGTGACCGCTGACCATGCGGCCGTCCTTGAGCTGGAGGGAGGCGGCGCAGGTAATACCGTCCTTGTTTTTGCCGCGTCTGATTGCATCCTCAAGGGCTGCACGTGCAACGGGAACGGTGGGACGCATGTCCTCGCTCAGACCGGCCTTGTCCATTATGGCGCGGCTTCTCTGAACCGTCTCCTTTGTGCCGATGCCCTGGGCATACTCACATGCCGAGCGGTAGTATCTTCTGATTATCTCCTGGCGCGCGGCCTCACGGACAACATTATCATCAATAATACCGAAGCCCAGGCGGTTCACGCCCATGTCTGTTGGTGAATTGTACTGGATGTCTCCGCGGGTAATGCGGTCAAGAATGCTCTTGAGCAGGGGGACGGCCTGAACGTCACGGTTGTAGTTGACCGCAATCTTGCCGGTGCTGCTGAGGTAGAACGGATCTATCTGGTTGTAGTCCCCTATGTCTGCAGTGGCAGCCTCATAGGCTATGTTCACGGGATGGTCTATGGGGAGGTTCCAGATGGGGAAACTCTCGTACTTTGCATATCCTGCGCGGCGGCCGGAACTGCACTCGTGGAAGACCTGGGACAGGCAGGTAGCAAGCTTGCCGCTTCCGGGACCGGGGGCGGTTACTATCACAACGTCGCTTTCCACCGGAATGTAGGGGTTTGAGCCGTAGCCGTTTTCGGAGACAACGTAGTCAACATTCTCCGGATAGCCTGGAATGGGCTTGTGGAACCAGACCTTTACATTGCGCCTCTGGAGCATGTCCGCAAAATTAAGGGCGCTCTTTTCTCCTGTGAAGCGGGTTATCACAACCTTGTCCGCCTTTATGTCCCAGGCGGCAAAGTCATCTATCATCTTGAAAACGTCGGTGTCATAGGTAATTCCGAAGTCACTGCGCATCTTGCGGTGCTCTATGTCCGCGGCGTTGATGCAGATTATTACGTCCAGGCTGTCTTTCAGGGTCTGGAAGACGCGCATCTTGACGTTGGTGTCAAAACCGGGAAGAATCCTGGCGGCGTGGTAGTCGAAAAGCAGTTTTCCGCCGCATTCCAGATAGAGTCTGCCGTTGATCATCTCCTTGCGTTTAGTAATGAACTCGGTCTGTTCCCTCAGATATTTATCGTTGTCAAAACCAATCACAATACGCCCCCTCTCCGGTCTCAGTAAACAACCTTGAATGCCACGCTGTCAGCCTTCTCCCTGCCGAACAGCGCGCTTATTATCTCAAATGCAAATTCCGCGGCACAGCCGGCACCCCGGGCGGTAATCACGTTTCCGTCTGTAAGTACTTTTGATGAATAGAACCGGACCTCCGGGGCGTGCTCATCCATGCCGGGATAGCAGACAGCCTTCCTGTCCTTCAGTATTCCCAGAGGAGCAAGGACCACAGCCGGGGCAGCGCAGATTGCGCAGACAAGCTTTCCGGCGTTGAATGTGTTCAGAATGCGCTCTGAGACCGCAGAACTTGCGGCAAGGTTGGAGGAGCCGGGCATACCTCCGGGAAGGACAATTGCGTCCCAGCCGGAGGCAGGTGTTTCTTCCAGCGTGCAGTTGCAGTTGACGCTGATTTTATGTGAGCCGGAAACGGTTTTTGCTCCCAGGCCCGCAAGAGTAACCTCGGCACCCGCCCTGAGGAGGAAATCCACAGGAGTCAGGGCCTCAACTTCTTCAAATCCTTCAGCCAGTACAACAAGAACCTTTTTGCTCATGGCAACCTCCGGTCAGAACTCGGCCTGTCCCACTGCACGGGGATAAGGAATGACGTCACGGATGTTC
>CAMZGJ010000131.1 GCA_947306375.1 uncultured Spirochaetales bacterium | reverse complement strand
GTGCCATCCAGCATGAGAATGACCATCTGAACGGAGTTCTCTACATAGACCATCTTGATGAATCTGAAAAGCAGCACATGGAGGCCCTCTACGAAAAAAAGCAGAAGGCAAGGAGAAAGGCTGCAAGGCGGCGCTGACTTGAAGATACTTTTTGCGGGAACACCTGAAATTGCAGTACCTCTTCTAAGGTCTCTGGCCTCAAGCTTTGAGGTCTGCGGTGTTCTCACGTCCACTGACAAGCCTGAGGGCAGGTCAAAAACCCCGCAGCCGTCCCCGGTGAAGAGGGCTGCACTGGAACTGGGCCTTCCGGTCCTTCAGTTTGATACTATCAAAACCGAGGCAAGAGAAGCCGTGGCGGCCACCGGGGCCGATACTCTGGTTACCTTTGCCTTCGGCAGAATCTTCGGACCCAGATTTCTTGCCCTGTTTGACAGGACATTCAACGTCCATCCTTCCGCTCTTCCCCATCTGAGGGGACCTGCCCCGGTTCAGGGCCAGATTCTTGAAGGCCTTAAAACATGCACAATCAGCCTGCAGAGCCTTTCCCTGAATATGGATGAGGGTGACATCTGGGCAACATTCAGCTTCCCGCTGGACGGAACCGAGAACACGGAAAGCCTTTCCGAAAAGGTTGCTCAATATGCATCTCAGTTTGTCCCAAGTGCACTTTCAGATATTGAAAACGGCAGAATCCGTTGTAAGGCACAGGAAGGAGAGGCCAGTTACTGCACCAAGATAGACAGGGAAATGGCCTTTCTGGACTTCAATAAAAAAGCTTCTGAGCTTCATGCCCTTGTAAGGGCAATGCTTCCCTGGCCCAAGGCCTGGGCAAACGTACACGGAACCACGGTCTCCATTACCTCCGTCTGGGGCGGTTTTGCGGAACTTGAGGCAGAACCTCTGACAGATGCACAGCCCGGCACCGTTGTGGGCATGCGCAAAGACAGGGGAATAGGGGTGGCCTGTGCGGACAGGGTGCTCTGGATAAACGGACTTCAACTTCCCACAAAGAAGGAGCTTGACCACAGGGCTTTTGTAAACGGCAACCCGTGGATTCTTCAGGAAAAGTTCAATGCCTGAAGCCCTGCCGTGGAATTCCTATTCATCCTACCTTGAAAAGAAATACGGATACAGAATCTGGAGGGTAGGCGTGGATGCAGGTTTCTCCTGTCCCAACAGAAGCGCAGACAGGCACGGCGGGTGCGTCTACTGTGACGCCCTTGGCTCCGCAGCGGCCTACCAAAGGTCCTTTGACGGAAATGAAGTCAGATTTCAGAACATAAAAGACCAGATTGAGCGCGGCCGTTCCTTTATGAGAAGAAGGTATAAGGCAGAGCACTTTGCCCTGTACTTCCAGGCCTTCTCCAACACCTTTGCCCCTGTGAAAAAGCTGAGGGAGATTTATGATGCCGGTCTTGAGGGCAACACGTGGGACGCTCTGATTGTCTCCACCAGACCCGACTGCATAGATGAAAGGAAGGTTGCCTTACTATCCTCCTACAAAGACAGAGGTCTTGAGGTCTGCGTTGAATTGGGCCTTCAGAGCGGATGTGATGAGATTCTCAAGGCAATGAACCGCGGACATGATGTTTCCTGCTTTCTGAATGCCGCAGAACTTGTCACTGATGCAGGCCTGGAACTCTCAGTGCATACAATCCTAGGTTTCCCGGGAGAGGGAGAGAGGGAACTTGAGATGACAGCCCGTGCCGTGAACACGGCAAAGCCTCAGTTCATAAAGCTTCACAATCTTAATATAGTGCAGGGCACGGCCCTGTATGAGAAATATCTGAAATGTGAGGCGCAGGCCCCCGATCTGCAGGATTACATTGCAAGAGCATGTTTTCTTCTGCGCAGGATAAGACCTGACATTGTTGTAGAGCGCCTTATCTGTGACACCCCTGACGGAAGACTTGTCTCTCCGACTGATTTTCCGGACAAGACAACTTTTATCAAGGTCCTTTCACAATACATGGATTCAAAGGGTTTCCGCCAGGGAGACCTTTTCATATAATGACAGAAAAGAGGAATTGAATATGAAAAACGTTTTCAGGCTTATTTGGAACATTCTTATAGGGCTTTGTTTTACAGTCCTCGGAGTCCTGGTTATCACCAACAAGGAGTCTTTTGTTAAGATTGCCATGCTGGGCGCCGGAATTGTTGCTCTGGTTGAGGGTGTTGCCGGCCTTATCAACATTGGAAAATGGCAGTTTGAAGGTGCTACAAAGACGCTTTCCGTTGTCAGAGCTTCCCTGATGATTATTCTGGGACTTCTTGCCGTCTATGCACCGTTCTCCACTGCAGTCTTCATGGTTACAACCTTTATCTACATCTTTGCAGTGGGTCTTGTGTTCTCCGCAGTTGTGGACATTCAGAATGCCGTAGTTCTCAGGAAGATTGACCCTGAACTCCCCATTACAGCCCTTATCTGGGATGCACTGATTGACTTTGTTCTTGCAGTAATTCTTTTTGCAAATCCCACCTCCATCATGGGAGTGGCAGTCTCAGTCATAGGAGTTGTGGCAATAATCCTCGGAATTGTCTATGTAATCTACTGCATAAAGCTCTACAGATACGAGAAGTAAAACAGGTTGCCGTCACGGCAACCGCTTTTTTCAAAAAACCTAAATGGCTGAAACAGTCAGTTTTTGTCATCTACAAAGGCTGAGATTTCTTCCAGGAACTGGTCGTAGGTGGTGCACAGTCTGAGGTCAGGACATTCCTTGAGAATGTTCTCAGGAGCTCTGAAGAGGCAGCCCCTGTCGGCCTTTCTGATCATTGTAAGGTCATTGTAACTGTCTCCGGCGGCAAAGGTTCTGAAACCCATTGCGCGGAAACCGTCAATGGCCTTTCTTTTTCCGTCTTCCTGGCGCATTCTTATGCCGGTAAGCATGCCGTCCCTGTCAGTTACAAGGCTGTTGCACAGGATTGTGGGCCATCCAAGCTGTTTCATCAGTGGTTTTGCAAACTCACTGAATGTGTCAGACAGGATTACCACCTGGGTCATCTCACGCACTCTGTCCAGGAACTCCCTTGCTCCCTCAAGAGGCTTTATTGTGGCAATTACATCCTGTATGTCTTTCAGTGACAGGTTGTTCTTTCTCAGAATGTCCATGCGGTAGTTCATGAGCTTGTGGTAGTCAGGTTCCTCACGGGTTGTGATTTTCAGCTGCTCAAGTCCTGTTTTCTCTGCAAATGCAATCCAGATTTCCGGAACAAGGACCCCTTCCAGGTCAAGACAGATTATTTCCATTA
>CAMZGJ010000130.1 GCA_947306375.1 uncultured Spirochaetales bacterium | reverse complement strand
CTCTGGAAAGAGCTTCCGCGATGCCCATAAAGCGGTTGGCCTGAATCTGGACAAGCTGTCAAACGAGGATCCTGTCAAGGCTCTTAAGAAGCGGA
The DNA here is from genome assembly GCA_947306375.1 of uncultured Spirochaetales bacterium. Classification (GTDB taxonomy): domain Bacteria; phylum Spirochaetota; class Spirochaetia; order Sphaerochaetales; family Sphaerochaetaceae; genus RUG14846. The sequence continues at coordinate 3,221 of CAMZGJ010000130.1, read as the reverse complement.
CATCCACAGGTACACCAGGAAATCTCAACCTCAGGTATGCCAAGAAAGCCTCTTCTTCTTACAGAATCTTTGCTGAAAAGGAACATACAGCACTTCTTGCTGCAATAGAGAAGCTTACTGGAAAAAAGATTCTTATTTAAAGATTCTCAAGGTCTTTTCTTCTGGGATTATCCCTGTCTATGAATGCAAGCTCCTGAAGAACGGCCACAGGCACCCAGCCTATGGATCTTCCCCAGAATTCGGGAGAAAGACCGGTTTTTGGGTCTGCCCACTCAACACGTCCGCTGGCATCCCATGCGTGATACCACAGTCCGGTTTCTTTGTCTTCCGTGTGCTCCCTCATGAGGAGAGCCTGGTCAATTGCCAGTTCAATGTATTCCTGCTTTCCGAAGCGTTTTCCGTACTCTGCGCATATGGGTCCGCCCATGTATAGTCCGTCAAGCCACATCTGGCTGGGATAGCGGAGCTTGTGCCACAGACCGCCAACGCGGTTGCGGGGGAAGTTGAGGACAAAGGGAACAAGCTTGTGCATTGCCTTTTCGTACTTGGGGTCTCCTGTTTTGTTGTAAAGAGGGTAGAACAGGATTCCCGGCTGTATGTCATCCAGCTGGGCAAAGCCGTAATCAAGATAGTTCTCACCTGAACCAAGTCTGAGACGGTCTTTTGAGCCTACATGTTCCTTTACGTTTCCTTCCTCATCAATAAGGGAATCCACCCAGTCCCTGATATAGTTGAAATATCTCTCATCCTTGCAGATCTGGTAGATTTTCTCCATTCCGGAAAGAAAAACTCCCTGGTGATAGTGAAAATGCGCCTTGGGCGGCAGGTCCTGGGCTTTGAACTTGCGCATCATGGTTTCACATGCGGCAATTCCGTACTCTAATGATGTCATACTCAGACTCCTCCTTCTCAAAGTGTACTACAGGGGGATTTGGACTATTCAGACCCTTTATTATTAAGAAAGTACTATCAATAATCCGAAATCTGTTTTAGTCTATTGCAATAATAGACGGAGATATTATGAGAAAACGCCTGCTGATTGTTTTGCCAACTGTACTTGCTTTGCTTCTTCTGTTGTGTGCTTGTGAAGACTCTTCAAGGCGTGAAGCCCCCGGTGACGTGATTGTCTTCAACAGCAACATTGGTATTTTCATGAACTCAACGGAGAAGACTCTGACCAATACGTTTAAGACTGAGTATTTCCGCAGGGATGGAACTAAATTTGACAAGGAACTTGCCATGCTGTCCCTTCCCGTTGCCGCTCCGTCAGACAGGGAAACCGCCATGGACAACATTGTTGCCATGGGCTTTGACAACATAAAATACTTCTGGAATACAGATGAATTTCCGCTTCTCTGTTCATACATAATGGGTCACAGGACCGTTGATGATTACGAGTTGATTGTGGTCTACCTGAACTTTGTTAATTATGATGTTGAATGGGCCAGCAACCTTGAAATAGGGGTGTCCGGCAACCACTACGGTTTTGAAAAGGGAAGCCAGTGGGTTTACAGGACTCTGAAAAACTACGTGAATGAATACTACCCGGACAAGCCCCTCAAGCTCTGGCTTACCGGTTACTCAAGAGGCGGCGGACTTTCAGATGCCCTTGCATACAAAATCCTTGAAGACAAGCCGGGGGAGGACCGAGTTCTCAATGTTGCGGACGAAGATATGTTTGCATATTCCTTTGAGGCTCCGGCCACTGTTACTGACAGTGCGGAGTCTTATCCGTGCATCCACTCCATTATTGTAAACTCGGACCTGATTGCCGCCATGCCGCCCGGATCCTACGGTCTTAAACATCCGGGTGAAAAAATATTATTGAACGGTGACCCGGATAACCTAAATAACCTGCTTCACAAGTATATAGATCCGAATCTCAGCATGCCTGTTTTTACAAAAGGAAGTGTCATTTTAACAGAGTTAACCTTCAATACCCCTGAAGAGTTTGTTGCATATGTATTAGGCCGTCTTGTGGCCGCAACAACTGAAGATGATTATGCTGCCAGTTTTGCAACCAGGGATAAGTTTTACAGCACCGTACAGAATCGCCTGTCATACCTTCTCCAGGTATTTATGAGGCAGAGGAGGGTAGGGCTTAATACTCTTGTGTCTTATCTCAGCAATAAGACCCAATCAGAATTAATCAGTATTTTCGGCGAATGGACAATAAAAGAGCAGGACAATTTTTATAATAATCTTTGTCCTATTCTTGACAGCTGTTCTGTTATCTATGATGAGGACAGTCTGAAAGAGGCGTGCTCTCTTCTTCCAAGAATATTTAATAATGGGAACCTGTTCAGTTTCTTATTCCTTTTTGTAGATGAGAAGTTTAGAAACGATGGCCTGTACACAATTTACAGCCATTGTCCGGAAGTGTTTTATGTACTCCTTAAAGTATATGAGGCGAATTGATATGAATAAAGAAAAGAATACGCTCAGAATCCTGACAATCTGCACTTTTTTTGTTTCTCCGCTGTGTGCATGGTTAAGCATACTTGAGAATGATGAAACGGCGGTGTTTGCATCGCTGTCACGTATGATCTGGTATTCAGGTGCCTTCTTCAGAATTCTGATATGCATGATTTTTCTGTTTGCGCCCATGCTGGTGTCATTCTTCCTTTCCCACAACATTGAAAACCTGTCCAAGAAGCAGAAACTGGTATTGAGAGGTTTGATGATTCTCTCCTGCCTGGTTCTCTATGTAGGGGCAATGGAACTCATGCCCAGTGACGGAGAAACAATGACAAAAGAGAATGTCTGGCACGGAATACTCAGTTTCGGCGGAATGTTCATGATTTTCCTGACATATTGCATTTATGCACTCATTATCCGCAAGAAGGACAGAGACGGGGCAATGCTTCTTGCAGCTTTTCTGGTTTTCTCTCTGATTACCAGCCTGATTGCAGTGGATGAAATCTATGATGAGACATCTTATGTTGTTGCATCTGCCATTTCAGAACTGTATGTTCTTACCATGATGAGTCTGCTCACTTGGGCTATCTATCTCATAGCTACACGCAAGGTCTCCCGAAAATACAGTCCTGTGACACAGATGAAATGGATATTTCTCGTCTCCACTGTTGTCACAGTCCCCTGGGCCATGATTACCGAGCCCATACAACCACTTTTCTCCCAAGCATGGGGATGGAGCGGCATAGCAGAAATGTTTTTCATCATTGTCTTTGCCACCGTTCTCGGCTATTTCATGATACCCT
>CAMZGJ010000129.1 GCA_947306375.1 uncultured Spirochaetales bacterium | reverse complement strand
AACCATTGCCATCCTCCAGGGCAAGAAGAGTGTTTATGACACTGAAGTGATGCAGACCATAATCAAGGTTATTGGAGTGCTGGCCGGAGTCAGCTACCACGATGACGAGGAAAAAGATGTCTCAATGAGAATAATTGCAGACCATATAAGAACTTCTACCTTTATTCTGGGAGACCAGAGAGGTGTGTCTCCCTCCAACGTTGGGCAGGGCTATATTCTCAGAAGGCTGATCAGGCGCGCAGTCAGACACGGAAAGAAACTTGGCATTCAGGGCTCATTCCTTGCAAAGGTTGCAGAGGTTGTAATAAAGCTTTACGGAGAACCCTATCCGGAGCTGAGGGACAACGAGCAGAAGGTCTACTCCGAGCTTACCGCAGAGGAGGAGAAGTTCAGCCTGACACTGGAGAAGGGTGAGAAGCAGTTTGAGAAAATGACTTACTTCCTTGAAAAGCAGGGAGTTAAGGAAATATCCGGCGGCAGCGCCTTCAAACTGTATGACACCTACGGTTTCCCCATTGAGCTCACAAAGGAGCTTGCACAGGAGAAGGGCTTTACCGTTGATGAAAAGGGCTTTGAGGAAGCCTTTGCAAAGCACCAGGAGCTGTCCAGGACTGCTGAGGCCGGCCAGTTCAAGAGCGGACTGGGAGACCACAGCGAGCAGACAACAGCTCTCCACACTGCAACACATCTGCTTCATGCAGCCCTCAGAAAGGTTCTGGGAACACACGTTCAGCAGAAGGGTTCAAACATTACACCCGAGCGTCTGAGATTTGACTTCTCCCACGCAGAGAAGATGACCCCTGAGCAGATTAAGGAAGTTGAGGACCTTGTGAACAAGGCCATTTCCGATGACCTTACCGTCACATGCGAGACAATGTCTCCCCAGGAGGCAGTGGACAAGGGTGCCGTTGCATTCTTCTCAAGCAAGTACGGCGAGCAGGTTACCGTCTACACGGTTGGAGACTTCTCAAAGGAAGTCTGTGCAGGACCCCACGTTCAGCACACCGGAGATATGGGCCATTTCCGCATTCTCAAGGAGGAAAGCTCCTCCGCGGGAGTCAGGAGAATAAAGGCTGTTCTTGAGAAGTGAAAGACCTTCAAAACACTGATAACCGTTTAATAAAAAGCCGGCACTTGCATGTGCCGGCTTTTGTGTTAACATAGTTATCTATGAATAGAGAATATATAGAGAGCACACTTGAGCTCATGGACTTCATAGCAGACAGCCCCAGCAGTTTCCACGCTGCGGCAAGTGCCTGCCGTATGCTTGAAGGCGCCGGCTTCAGGGCACTTGATGAGAAGGATGTCTGGAAGCTTGAGAAGGGCTCTTCCTACTATGTTGTAAGAAACTCAAGCTCGCTTGTGGCCTTTACCGTTCCGGACTGCAAACCGGAGGCCATATCCGGTCTTTCCGTCATTTCAGCACACACTGATTCACCATGCTTCAAAATCAAGGAAAACCCTGAGATAAACGCATGTGACAGGTATACAACCCTCAATGTTGAAGCCTACGGCGGCATGATTATGAGCGCCTGGCTAGACAGGGTGCTCTCCGTTGCCGGAAGGGCCTTTGTCAAGACAAAGGACAAGGACGGAAAGCCTTGTGTTCAGGAACGCCTTGTTAGCATTGACAGGGACCTGTGCCTCATTCCCAACCTCTGCGTCCACATGAACAGGGACGTGAACAAAGGTTATGAGTACAAAGTTCAGAGAGACATGCTCCCCCTCATTGCGCAGGGCTTTGAAAAAGGCAGTCTGCACGCACTGGTTGCGCAGGTTCTGGATGTTGAGGAGTCTGACATAGTCAGCTCGGAGCTTTTCCTCTGTAACCGTGACTCGGGTAAAATCTGGGGCTTGGACAACGAGTTCTTCTCAAGCCCCAGAATAGATGACCTCATGTGTGCCTTCTGCGCAGTAAAGGCAATTTCTGAGGCCGGCCCGTCCGCTTCAGACAAAATCCGCATTGTGGCCCTGTTTGACAACGAGGAGGTAGGAAGCTCCACAAAGCAGGGTGCTCTGAGTGACTTTCTGAACTCAACTCTCGGCCGTATTTCAGAGGCTCTGAAACTGTCCTACCAGAAGCAGTGCACCCTACGCGCAAACGGCATAATGCTCAGCGCGGACAATGGCCACAGCTTCCATCCGGACAGGGGAGAGGTCAATGACCCGGTGAACAAGCCGGTCATGAACGGCGGGGTTCTGATAAAGTATGCCGGAAACCAGAAGTACACAACGGACGCACAGAGTGCGGCTTTCCTGAAGGTCCTTCTTGAGGAAAACGGCATACCGTACCAGGTCTACCACAACAACTCCAACTATCCCGGCGGAAGCACTCTGGGCAATCTGTCCCAGAGGCAGTTCAGCCTGCCTTGTGCGGATATCGGCGCAGCGCAGCTGGCCATGCACAGCCCTTATGAGACGGCGGGGACAGAGGACACGCTCCATCTGACCCGTTTGATGACAGCTTTTATGGAGGTCTGAGGCCGTGGATTCGTTTGCAGGATACCTGAGCAGCATTTCTCCCACCGCGTCGCTGATCATTTCCATAGCCGCCATGCTTTTCTGCGGCTTTCTCATGACGCGCCTGACCAAGCTCATACGCCTGCCCAACGTCACGGCCTACATCCTCACCGGAATTCTGCTGGGGCCCTACTGCTTCAAGGTAATTCCTTCAACCATAATCAATAACCTGGATTTCCTGAGCGATATTGCCCTTGCATTCATTGCATTCAGCACGGGCGAGTTCTTCAAGTTCTCCACGCTGCGTGAGAACGGCATGAAGGTTGTGCTTATTACCCTTGCGGAATCACTTCTGGCAACGGTGTTTGTCTTTATTCTCACGTACTTTGTGCTTGAGATAAACCTTGCTTTCTCCGTGGTTCTTGCAGCCCTTGCAGCGGCAACTGCCCCTGCCTCCACCATGATGACAATCCGTCAGACCGGTGCAAAAGGGGACTTTGTGAACACCCTGCTTCAGGTAGTGGCCCTTGATGACATTGTGGGCCTTGTTGCCTACAGCGCCGCAATTTCGGTTGCAAGTGCATCCATTTCCAAAAAAGCCTTCAGCATAATGAGCATAATCATTCCGCTGCTTCAGAACATATTTGTCATAGCGCTGGGCGGTCTGTTGGGCTGGATACTGTACCTGATTCTCAAAAACAGGTCCAAGGACAACAAGCTCATCATAACTGTTTCCTTCCTGTTTCTTCTCTGCGGTCTGAGCGCCCTTGTGGGCATTTCTCCGCTTCTGGGCTGTATGGCTATGGGAACCATCTACATTAACCTTTCCTATGACAGCAAGCTGTTCAAGGCCATGAACTATT
>CAMZGJ010000128.1 GCA_947306375.1 uncultured Spirochaetales bacterium | reverse complement strand
GTTCTATCAACTGCCCGCCGGTAAGGCCAATTTCCGTCTGCATGCGTTTGAAAACGCTCACGTCTGCGCCCCTGAAGCGGTAGATGCTCTGCTTTTCATCTCCCACCAGGAAGATTTTGCCCTCCTTCAGGTCCTGCGGACCCGGAATGCTCTCAAGAAGGCGGTTGTCCTTTTCCGCAAGCAGGTAGAGGAGTTTCCTGTAGTCGTCATTGTTGTCCTGAAACTCATCTATCATTATGTAGGAGAAGGCGTTTTTGTACTTGCGGCGGATGGCCTTGTTTCTAAGAAGGATGTCTATGCTCATCTTCATGGCATCCTGAAATGAGACTTTTCCGCTTGAGCGTCTGTAGCTGAGCGCCCGCTTTTCCATCTCTGCAAACATGGAGTAGACGGCCTCTATGTTTTCCCTGTTGTCCAGTGTCCTTCTGAAAACGCTGTAGTCCTCACAAGATTTGGCAAAGTCCGCTTTAATCCGTTTCACGCTTTCCTGCATGTCAGCACCGGAGCCCCTCTTGGAAAGCTTTGTTTTTTCAAAGGCGTATCCGTCTCCGTTTTGATAGGCGTTGAGAGCTTCTCTGACATCCGCCTCATCAGGGAAGAAATCCAGATAGGCACGGATGCTGTTCACCATTGTGCTTTCCGCTTCGGCAATTCCGCTCTGTGCCGTTGCAAGGTAGGAAGATGCGCTGTCAGGGCGGACAAGAGGCTCAACAAGGTTGGAAAGTGTTGCCGCACTGCAGAGCATGTCGGTAATGGCTGAGGGCGAAAAATACGTCAGAAGATATCTTCCTGCGGGATTGTCAGTGTTTTCCTCCAGCAGGCGTGATGCTATTTCCCTGTATGCCCTGTCCGCGTCTTCCTGCTCCTCAATGCCGAATGAGGAGCTTATTCCGTAGCGTCTGCAGTCCTGTCTTACTATCTCATGGCAGAAACTGTCCACAGTGCTGATTCTGGCCTTTGAGAAGAGGGCAAGCTGGTCCGTAAGCTTGTTCTCTACCAGAAGAGCCCTGATTCTCTGTTTCATCTCGGAGGCGGCCTTGATCGAGAACGTTATTGTGAGTATGCGGTTGCAGTCCGTTCCTTCCTTTACAAGGCGTAGAAAGCGTTCTGAGAGTACGGCTGTTTTTCCGCTTCCGGCTCCGGCGGAGACCACGCAGCTGAGGTTGCTGTTTATGGCTTTTTTCTGTGCCTGTGTAAAGTTTTTTTCAGCGCTCATTTTATTACAAACCTCTTTCTGCAGATGCTCCTGTAGTCACAGTATCTGCAGGACCGGTCGGAGGGAGTGCTCTCAAAACGTCCCCTCCTGATTGTCTGTCTCATGTTCTCAAGCTTTACGTCCAGGTCTCCAAGCAGTTCTTTAAGGCCGTCTTCACTGTCCCACATTACCGTGTACTTCCTGTCACGGACTGAGAAGAAGGCACCGCGTACGGGAAGCCTGTCCAGACCGTAGGAGTAGAACTGGAGCTGGATGGATTTTTTATCCGCCTCACCGCTCTTGAAATCCAGAATTGCAATGTTTCCTTCCTTGTCTTCAAGGATGCAGTCTATTCTTCCCTTTGTATCTCCGGTCCTGAAGTCCTTCTCCGTTTCCTTTACAGTGAAGGCTCCCAGTTTCTCAGCCTCCCCGGCATTTGCTATGGATGAAATACCGTCAGGAAGTGTGAGGTAGAGTCTTCTGAGCTGGGGCTCATACGGAGCCTGAGCTCTCTGACTGTACTGTCTGAAGTTCTTTTCAAATATGGCTTCAAGATTCTTTCTCGAACTATCCTCTGAAAGTTTTGAGAAGGAGGTCTCCTCTTCCAGCCACTGCTCAAGACAGTCATGCACCAGGTTTCCCACTTCAAGACTGTCCTGCATGTCAACCTGATAGTCAGGGGCTTTGAGACCCAGGGCATAGTCAGACGAGCAGTACCATCTGTACGGGCATTTAATGAATTCATTAAGTCCGGTGGGACTTATCATCACATCTGCTCCAAGCCCGTCATAGTTTTCAAAGTCCTCAGGTCTCGTTTCCTGAAGAACCGGCTGTACGGCACTTACAAAACGGCTTTCAAACCACTTTTTCTGAAGCTCAGTGGCAGCCATTTCCTTGTCCCTGCCTTCCCGGTTTCCGGCCCAGAGCTGCTCCTCGGATGAAAAGACATCGGGCTCCGGTTCGGCCTTTGTTTTGTCATCAATCCTTCCCGAGGTGGCAAAATAAGCACTTTCTGTGGCATGGCCGGTGTACGACTCCTGAGCACAGGAGAAAACAGCTCCGGCAGTCTCATAGGCTTTGATCAGCTCATCTCCTATCTGAAGGCCTTCTACATCAGAAAACATGCTTACAGTGCGCTCATGCCGTGTTTTTTCATCATCAAAGCCCATGGCAAAGTGGTAAGGAGCAACCATTCCTGCGTTTGACGGATACAGGTAGACCGCAACTCCCCTGTCATCTGATGCGGGCATGTATGTCAGCCTTGAGAGAATGCGCAGATACAGGGAGAAGGGCTTTTCAGAAAGTCCGCTTCTCCATGCGGAGGCAAGGTTTTCAAGTTCCTCCATACAGCGTGAATAGACTTTGGTCTGAAGGGCATCCTTTTCTCCCAGGTATTCATCTTCAAATGCGTGGATTGCCTCTCTGAGGGAGCCGATATCCCCGGCGCCCGTTATTGCCTCAATCCTGTCTCTGAGAGTAATCAGAAAGGTAAGGCTCTCTTTGACAGTGCCCTCATCCGCTTTACCGAGTTTGGATATCCAGGAACGCGCTTTTACTGAGGGAACAACCTTGAAGTCTATGCCAAGTCTTATGAGTTTAAGACACTCCTCCCTGTTTCTGAACGGGAATGAGGGGTTGAGCAGAAGAGCCTGAAGGCTTTCCGTGCTCCATTGGGACGTGCCAACCTCTCCTATGGCCCTGAACATGGCTCCCGCAGGGTATTCCGCAAGGGTTTTTCCTATTTTAATATCCGTCTCAATGTTTCTTCTGTAGGCCTCGGTTTCAAGCCAGCTCAGCATTTCTGTTCCGGTAATTGTAAGTTTTATGTCGCGGGCAGGAATGCCCTGAACAAGAAGACTCCTTACCCTGTCCAGAGTGCTTCTGATTTCATTGAGTGTGTTTTTGTATACGGTGATTACACCTTCAGGTTCCCGGGGTTCCAGACTCTGAATGCCTGCAGAGAGGGCCCTGTCCACCTCACCGTCATTACAGGCATGCGGGAATACAAGAATTGTTTTTCCTTCCTTTGCGGGCTGTGTGAAATCCGGCTGAATGAAGGCTTTCTCATACAGACTGTTTTCCTGAAGAAAAACCCGGTATGCATCCAGAATGCGCCTTATGTCCGAAA
>CAMZGJ010000127.1 GCA_947306375.1 uncultured Spirochaetales bacterium | reverse complement strand
TTTGCAGTATCCGGAGACGCAAGGGTTCTTACGGACACAAGGATGGTCACAATGCTTTGTATAGCTTTCATTGTTACGGTGGGCACTGCGTTCGGGTTCGGGCTGTATCTGAGCGGTGTGGGGCTCTGCGGGGCAAAGAAGGCCAGCATGCTCTCTGCAATTGAACCGGTGGTTGCAACGCTTACTTCGTTTCTGTTTCTGCACACTGTGTTTACGCCAACGGATCTGGCAGGCTTTGCATCTGTAATTGCCGGATGCGTCCTGCTGTCCGCAGGGTAATCGGCCGGCCGGGCAGGAAGGCCGGCCTCAGATGTATTAATTAGTGACATCCGGCCACATTAATTCTATAATGTGCAAAATGCGTAAAAAAGTTGGGTTGAAGAAAATAGGAATCAACGGGAAGGTGTTCGGAATCTTCCTTGTAACGCTCATATTTGTAACGGTTGCTTTCTCAATAGCAATAGCTTTTCTGTTTTCCACATTGAAAACCGTTGTTGCTGAAAGCGGCACCCTGCAGAAGAACGCCATTACCACGTCCTCGGAAGCCACAATGGATGAGACTTTTACCCAGAACATGATGGAAAGGACGGACAGAGAGGCAAAAATCGCCGGCTTCATGCTGGCGGAGCTGAGATCCAAGGTTGTCTTCATACGCACCCACCTTCTTGATATTCTTGAAAGGCCGCAGTTGTATTCAACAATTACCCCCTACTCTCCGGACATTGCCAATGAAGGCAAGATTTCAAGCATGCTGCTGATGTCTCCCGGGGTCAGTCCTGACAGTCCGGAGGTTCAGGCAAAACTTGCTGCATGTCATGACATTACCACCACCATGGAAAACGTCCAGAGGGACGGCACCGGTTCATGTTTCTTCATAGGCTTTCCGGAAGGCTTTGCAATTGTTTCCGATGACAATCCTTCCTCCCTGTTCTTCCCTGACGGCACTCCGCTTGTTGTTGATGTTACTGAGAGGCCGTGGTACAGGCAGGCTCTGAAAAGTGACGGCATTTTCTTCTCTGACGTTGAGAGAGATGTCTTTACCGGTGTGAGGGAGATTGTCTGTGCAACCCCGATCTATGACAAAGCCGGTAAGTTGTTCTGCGTAATAGGTGCAAGCCTCAGTATCCAGAACATGACGGAATACATGGGAACAGGCGCCACCAAGGACTCTTTTGAGGTTATCTTCAACAGTCAGGGACAGATTGTCTACGCCCCCTCAGAGCAGGAGCTCTTCAACCTGAACTCCCTGCACAGCGTATATGATACTGAATCTGAAAACTATGCGGACTTCCTTACCTTCCTCCGCTACTCCTTTGATGCGGACGGCACTGATACCATGGTAATAAATATAGGGAAGAAAAACTTCTACGTGAACAGTGCCAAAATTGACTTTGCGGAATGGGTGGTCGTGTCCATAGTAGATGTGGATCTTGCCAAAAGACCCGGCCGGAGCATAATCAAACAGGTTGAATCAATAACGGAAGATGCCATGGGCACTTTTATCAACCACTTTATAGTAACAGGCCGCATTGTGGCCGTTGTACTTCTTTTCTTTATTGTACTTGGAGGCGCGGCCGCCAGCGCGCAGGCAAGGAGAATAACGCTGCCCATAAAGAAAATGGCGGAGAAGTTGTCCCTGCTTAGTGACGGGCAATTCCACTTTGAATTTCAAAAGCTGTACAAGACGGGAGATGAGATAGAAATACTGGCCAACGCCTTTGCGCACCTTGCCGCAGAGATGGACAAATATGTGCGCGAGGTAGCGGACAACACGGCTGAAAAGGAGCGCATAGGCACGGAGCTCAAGGTTGCCACCCAGATTCAGGCTGACATGCTGCCCTCAATCTTCCCCGCCTACCCTGAGCGCCTTGAATTTGACCTTTTTGCCTCCATGACCCCCGCACGCGAGGTAGGCGGAGACTTCTATGACTTCTTCTTCATAGACAAACACCACCTGGCCATGGTCATGGCCGATGTCTCCGGCAAGGGTGTCCCTGCCGCTCTGTACATGGTCATTGCCAAAACCCTGATCAAGGACCGCGCACACATGGGAGGCTCTCCTGCAGACATTCTCTCCTTTGTGAACCGCCAGCTGGTCAAGGGCAACAATGAAAGCATGTTTGTAACCGTCTGGCTTGCAATTATAGACATCCGCACTGGTGAAGGTCTGGCTGCAAATGCCGGTCATGAGCACCCTGTCCTGCGTGACAAATCCGGCAAGTTCAACCTCGTCACCTACAAGCACTCCCTTGTGATAGGCATGCTGGAAGACATTCATATTGAGGAGCATCCATTCAAGCTTGAGCCCGGAGACACTCTGTTTGTCTACACTGACGGTGTTCCGGAAGCCAACAACAGCAAACACAAGCAGTTCGGCACTGACAGAATGCTTGAAGTTCTCAACAGCAAGCCCACTGCCGACCCAAAGACTATTATTCAGAACATGCGTGACGGTATTGATAAATTCACCGGCAGTGCCGAGCAGTTTGATGACATTACCATGCTCTGTTTCAAATACAACGGCAACAGCACCTCAACCATGAGCACTCCTGCAAAGGCAGAGAACCTGGACAGTGTGCTTTCCTTCATACGCAAGCACATGGACAAGATTCCCGGAACCAATGAAACCCTCATGGGAGAGATTGAACTTGCGGTGGAAGAGGTCTTTGTTAATGTTGCAAACTACGCCTACGCAGACACCGGGGAAGGCACCGGAGAGGTGAAGATAAGCGTCCAGCCCCTGACCAACCCCACCGGTGTGATTATTTCCATTTCAGACCATGGTAAGCCCTTCAATCCCCTGAAGAAACCGGATCCGGACATAACCCTCCCCGCTGAGAAGAGAGAAATTGGCGGTCTTGGCATCTTCCTGGTCAAAAAGACCATGGACAATGTCACCTACTCCCGCGAGGATGAAACCAACATCCTCACGCTGTGCAAATACTTCTGATTTCTGCTTGTTATTTTGCCGAAATACCCTTTTTAAAACTCTCTTCGGTCAAACCATCTTCAGCTTCCTGACTTCATCTACAGGCAGAGACGTGCATTCTGAAACGAGTTCTTCATCCATACCCTTTGCCAGCATGGCTCTGGCGGTCTTTCTGTTAGCTTCAGCCATGCCTTTTGCCATGCCGTCTTCAACGCCTACTTCATAGGTGCCCTGAAGTGTCTGTTCATGATCATACTCTGTCAGATACATCTCCGTAGCCTCCGCTTTATGAGCAATCAGTATGCTCTTCACAAGTCCTGAATTATTTAGCAAAGCTGAAGATTAAACCATCTTGAGCTTCCTAACTTCTTCTACAGGCAAAGATGTGCATTTGGAG
>CAMZGJ010000126.1 GCA_947306375.1 uncultured Spirochaetales bacterium | reverse complement strand
GCCCCCGGCCTTATAAATCCCGGCCGCTTTGCCTTCTTTAAATTACCCATCCACAGGGATGAGGTCTGGCAGAAGATTCTGGACGAGGCAGAAGAAGCCCAGCATGAGGCAAAGTGCCGCATTGTTGGTTTTGACATTGACAAAAAAGCAGTGGAAATCTCAAAACAGAACGCACGCAACGCAGGTTTTACGGACCTTATAGAATTCAGCGTGCTGGATTTCACACAGATTACGGATGAGCAGATAGCCCTCTTGGGCACCGGCACAATAGTGACGGACCCGCCCTACGGAGTCAGGCTGTCAGAGTACGCAATAGGCAAGCTCTGGACCGCATTCGGAGAAATAATCTACAACCGCTTCGGCGGCTGGAACGTCAGCGTAATCAGCCCCAACCCCGCCCTCCTGGGCTGCATTGGCATGAAGCCGGACCGCACCAACATACTGATGAACGGCGGCCTTGAATGCCAGCTTGCACACTACTACGTCTTCTCCGACGAGGAACGCCGGGTCATGCTTGAAAAAGCCAGGGCAAAGCGGGAGGAAAGACTTGCCGCCCCGCTCTCACCCGGCGCGCAGATGGCCGCAAACCGCCTGACCAAGAACCTGGCCTCCATAGGAAAGGAAATGGCAAAAGAAGGGGTCACGTGCTACCGCCTCTACGATGCCGACATGCCCGAATACAGCGCCGCCATAGACATCTATGAGGGCCGCTGGATAAGCCTCCAGGAGTACGCTGCCCCGGCCTCCATAGACCCGGCCGATGCCTCAAGAAGGCTTGAGGAACTTGTTACTGCCACCGAGCGCGTTACCGGCGTTGATCTTGAGAATATATTTGTCAAACGCAGGGAAATTCAGAAAGGCGCAAAACAGTACGGCAGAAACTCCAAACCCTCTGATTCCCACTTCTTCGTGGTGAAGGAGAACGGCCACAGGTTCATTGTCAACTTCCGTGACTACCTGGACACCGGTATTTTCCTGGACCACAGACCGGTGAGAAAGATGATAGAGCAGATGAGCGAAGGCAGGCGTTTTCTCAACCTCTTCTGTTACACCGCAACGGCCACTGTCCATGCCGCTTCAGGCGGAGCCCTGTCCACAGTCAGCGTAGATGCAAGTTCAACCTACCTTGACTGGGCGGCACGCAACATGAAACTCAACGGTTTTGACACAATGAACCACTTCTACTACAGGGAGGACTGCATAACCTGGCTGCGCAACAACAAGGACGTCTTTGACCTGATCTTCTGTGACCCGCCCACATGGTCCAACAGCAAGAGCCGCTCAAGCTTTGACGTCCAGCGTGACCACGGATACCTTATCAGGTCCTGCATGAAGCATCTCTCTTCAAAAGGCACTCTCATCTTCTCCACCAACTTCACCCGCTTCAAGCTCTACGCAGAGCTTTGGGAGGAGTTTGAGGTTGAAGATATAACGGCGCAGACCATAGGTGCGGATTTTGCCAGAAACAGCAGAATCCACACATGCTACCTGATCAGACACAGGACCATGGCACCTAAAAAAGTACAGACTTCACACCTTGTCAGAAAGGTTGTGAGAAAGGATAATTAACCGACGGGTGCATAGCTCAATGGATAGAGCGTATCCCTCCGGAGGATAAAATCCGGGTTCGATTCCCGGTGTACCCTTAAACAGGGTTTGAAAAGGAGAAAAAAGACATGAAACCTTCATTACTGGTTCTTGCGGCAGGTATGGGTTCACGCTACGGCGGAATCAAACAGATAGACCCGGTGGGCGCACACGGGGAGACTCTTCTGGACTACAGCTGTTATGATGCAATGAGAAACGGCTACGGCAAGGTTATATTTATAATCAGACCGGACATTGAGAAAGACTTCAGAGAGCGCCTCTTTGACAGGATTGCAAGGAACATGGATGCAGAATATGTCTTCCAGACCCGTGAAGCCCTGCTCACGGCACGGCAGAAGGCGCTTGCGGAAAACCGCGAGAAGCCTTGGGGAACCGTCCATGCCGTGCTTTGCGCAGAAAAGGCAATGAAGACTCCTTTCACCATCATAAATGCAGATGACTACTACGGAACCAAGGCATACGGAATTCTGGGTTCTTATCTTGCAGGTCTTTCCAACTCCGACACCGCACATGCCATGGTAGGATACATTCTCAGAAACACAATGAGCCCTATGGGCTCTGTCTCAAGAGGCATCTGCACCGTTTCGGAAGACGGTCTTCTCAAGTCCATGGTGGAGAACACCAAGATAGAGTTTGACGGCAAAGGCGGAATTGTCTCCCACCTTCCGGAGGGAGACTGCAGTCTTACCGGAGACGAGGTTGTTTCAATGAACTTCTTCGGCTTCACGCCCAATGCATTTGAGTACATGAACCTCTACTGGGAACGCTTTATTGAAAAGAACGCCGCAGAGCCCAAGGCCGAGTGTCTTCTCCCCAACTGCGCCGGAGAGATTGTCACAACCGGAAACGGCACTCTCAAGGTCTTCTCAAGCCCCGACAGATGGTTCGGAATGACATACCGTGAAGACCGTGAGACGGTGAAAAAGAACCTGGCGGAGAAAACAGCCCTGGGAATCTACCCTGAAAAACTCTGGGAGAAATGACAGTCATGAAAAAGACCCTGCTTCTTCTGCTTCTGTGTCTTCTGGCCGTAAGTCCCCTTTTTGCAAAGGAAGGAGATGTCCACGTAACAAAGACCACACCCGCCGTCCTCAACTTTGACGCAGGTGCATCCGTTTCCGTTCCGCTTGAATCCGATCAGTCAAAATCCTTCGGAGTCTTCGGAGGAGTTGCCTTCACACCCGCAGGTTTTGCAAAGTTCAACGCCGGCATAAAAGGAGAGTTCTCCCTCAACGGAATCAAGGGCAATGACTCCAAAAAAATAGGCGCCACCGCTCTGGTTCTTGCCAGAATGTATATAGAAAAGTCCTTTGAAGTCTATGGGGGCCTGGGTGCAAGATACGTAGTCTGGGACATTGAGTCCCTGACAGAGTACTCCCACAGCTGGGGCATTGTACTCCAGGGCGGAGCCCGCGGCAGAGTCCTCAACTGGCTGGGCGTAGGCGTTCAGGGAAGTTTCATCAAAGGCTTCAACAGCCTCCCCACCGCCCTTGAATTCTCAATCTACTGCAGCATAGAGGCTTTCTGACCTCTGCTCAGCAGCCCAGCTGCTGCCTCAGTGCAGACTGCAGCAACTGTGAAAAATTGATATTCGCCTTCTCTGCCATTTTGTTGAGATAAGAGGGAATGGTAACATTCTTACGAACTGACCTCATATCTCTTTTCAGCCTGTACTCATCAATATCCACAAGCGCATACTGTGCAATACTGTTTTCATCAACCCTGGGAAGACCCATACTGATTTCGGGAATCTGCTGTCCCATATCCTGTGTTGTTATACACCAAAGCCCTATTGCATCTTCTGCCATTTCAAT
>CAMZGJ010000125.1 GCA_947306375.1 uncultured Spirochaetales bacterium | reverse complement strand
TCATGGTACTCCGGTTTTTTATTATTTCAATGCTTTTTCAATGTTTAAGAATTGATAATAATAAACTGAGGTGAAAATGAAATGAGAATCCTTCTGGCTGAAGATGAAACTAGAATGGCAAGTGCGCTTGTAGCACTCCTTAAACAGGAAAAATATGATACGGACCATTTTGCAGACGGGGAATCGGCGCTTGCCGCCCTTGAAAGCGGGGTGTATGACCTTGCCGTTCTGGATGTCATGATGCCCGGATTGGACGGTTTTCAGGTTGCACGTAAAGCCAGGAGTAAGGGAATAGAGACTCCCATACTTATGCTTACTGCAAAAAGCCAGGTGGATGATAAGGTTACAGGTCTGGACAGCGGGGCTGATGACTATCTAACAAAACCTTTCAACACAAAGGAGTTGCTTGCAAGAATAAGAGCTCTTCTGCGCAGAAAGGAGGGGATTAGGGACAATTGCCTCCACTTCGGAGACCTGTCCCTTGATACGGCAGCGGCAACCCTTTCATGTGAAAGCTCCTCAAGAAGTGTCCGTCTTGGTGAAAAGGAACTGAGAATCCTTGAGCATATGTTTGCCAACAACGGTCAGATTATTTCCAGAGAACAACTTGCATTGAAAATATGGGGTTTTGACAGCGAGACGGATTACACCAACGTTGAGGTCTATATGTCTTTCACGCGAAGGAAACTGGCATTCACGGGTTCAAAGGTTGAAATCAAGGCAGTCCGCGGTCTTGGATATGAGTTGAGGTACGGCAATGTATAAACGCACCAGAAGAAAAATCAGTGCATCTATAATGGCTTCTCTTATCTTCATGTTTGTTCTTTCATTATGTGTGATTCTCGGTGCCGGACTGCTGGAGATAAGACGCAGAAACTATGAGAAACTTGAGCGTTATGCCGAGTTGTTCCACCTTGAAAAAGAAGGAGAACTCCCTGAACCGGGGCAGACATCCCGGTCCAATTCTGCTCCGAAACCTGATTCTGCACCGGCTCCATTGTCTGTTCCCAACCTCCGGGCGGGTGTTCCCGGCTTTGAATCAAGGCCGGATTTTGAGCTTTCCACATTTTATTCGGCGGCATTTTCAAGTAAAGGTGAAGTCCTTGCTGTGGATGACGGCAAGGCTGCGTTCTACACGGAGGATGAGATAGTTGAAACCGCCCGGGAGGTTCTGGCGGGTGGCCGGAGGTCCGGCAAGTCCGGTAAACTTCTGTATATTGTAAAGGACACGCCCGGTTATACACTGGTGGCTTTTCTGGACAACACCGTTACTGACAGCAGTCTTGATATACTGCTAAGAACTTTCATAATAACCGGCGGATCTTCCATTCTTCTTTATTTCTTCATTTCACTGCTGATTTCAAAGCGCATTGTCAGGCCTCTTGCTGAGAATGACAGAAAACAGAAACAGTTCATCTCAGATTCAAGTCATGAGTTAAAAACACCTGTTTCAGTTATAAGTGCCAACGCAGAACTGCTCTCAAGGGAAATAGGAAAGAACGAGTGGCTGGACAACATTATCTATGAAAACGAGCGCATGGGCTCGCTTCTGAAGGAACTGCTGGATCTTTCAAGGGCTGAAAACGCTGAAACGCCCATGGAGGACACAGATCTGTCAAATCTTGTTACCGGTGAGATTCTGGCGTTTGAAGTTCTGGCCTTTGACAGGGGAAAGACAATTAATTCCCATATAGAGGAAAACGTTTCAATCCGTGCCAACCGTACGGCAATGGAGCAGTTGGTATCTATTCTGCTTGATAATGCAATAAAACACTCTACGGGAAACAGGATAGACTTTTTGTTGAAGACATCGGGCCGGTGGGCCGTGCTGTGTGTTGAAAATGAGGCGGACCCCATTGCCCCGGACAAGGCGGAGCACCTTTTTGACCGCTTTTACAGGCTTGATGAGGCGCGCAGCAGTGACGGCCATTACGGGCTGGGGCTGAGTATTGCAAAGGCCGTTACGGACGGACACAAGGGAAGTATCGGCGTTTCCTTCAGTGACGGAAAGGTCAGATTCACGGTTTCCCTTCCTCTTTGAAAAATTTTTCAATTTTCAATTTTTCTTCAATTTTTCTTTCAGAGAATAACCTTGTAAAGAATCTGAGAGGAGGAGAAAAAATGAAGAAGAATTGTTTGATTTTTGTATTGATGATTGCCGTCCTGATAGTAACGGCATGTACTTCATGTGATTCCGATATATCGGGTGTTGCCAACTCAAAGGCTACAGCCAACCTTACATCTGTTGAAAACGGAACGGCAAACTCCAAGAGCTACAGCGGAACCATTGATTATAATCAGCAGGCACAGGCCCTGTATCCGGACACATATAATGAATCGGACTACACAAAGTGGGCAACATATGATTTCGGTACTGAGTATGTCTTTGATGTTGCTTCCAAAACCTGGACGGGGGCGTTCCCTTCCGGAGAAGTTGCAACAGTTACTGTCAAGAACAAGAACCTTAAAGTAGAAAATGTATCGGACAGCCCGCTGAATATAAGGCTCACGGGAACCAACAGTGCATATAAGGTTACTGTAGACGGTAACGGACAGGCAGTAAAGGTAACTCTTGACAATCTGAATATTACAAGTGGGGACAGGGCTTTGAATATAAAGAATTCAGCTGTGACCTACATTGTCCTGGAAGGAAACAACAGTCTTGAAACAAAGATAAACAGCTCAGACAAGAATGTGCTGAAAAGTGAAGCGGATCTTGTTTTTGATGGTACTGGAAGTCTCAGCGTAACTGCAAATGCCAAGAACGGAATTGTAAGCGAGCAGGGTGCAGTGTGCATTCTTGACGGAAATATTACCGTAATGGTTGCAGAGAGCACATGGTATACAAATGACAATGACACGGAGGATGACACGTCCGACGATACCATAGAAGAGACCAAAGGAACTGCAATCAAGGCCATGCTCGGTTTTGTAATGCTTGACGGCAACCTGACTGTCTATGGAAACAACTCCGACAAGGGCTATGAGAGCAAGGGCATAAAGGTTGACGGCTATGAGGCCGATGAAATTGATGAGTCGCTTTGCGGCTCAAAGGGATGGATTGTCATTGACGGCGGAAGTATCACTGTCAGAACCCAGGGCAAAGCAATAAGTGCCGGCTGGAAACAGAGTGAAGACGATGTTCCAACGTCCGAGTCAAACTACCCGGTACCGAACGTCTACATCAACGGAGGCACATTTGACATTGTTACCTATGCAGCCCCCAGAGACGATACCTCCACGGTTGAAGGAGTCAGCCCGGAGGGCATAGAGGCCAAGAACAACCTCTATATTACAGGCGGCACATTTGTAATCAATACAACTGACGACTGTCTGAATGCATCAAACGGTATTTATATCAGCGGAGGCCTGATCTATGCCAAAGCTTCTTCCAACGATGCCGTAGATGCGGGTGCCGAGGAGAATCAGGGCGAGCTTTGTATTTCAGGAGGAGTCATAATTGCAATG
>CAMZGJ010000124.1 GCA_947306375.1 uncultured Spirochaetales bacterium | reverse complement strand
GGGGTCTGCGGCGGTGTGGATGAACATAATTGTTCTGCTCATGGCGCCGCTCTTCTCCAGTGTGTCCCTGAAGAACAGGTAGTCATCATATTTAAGGCCCATGCCTCCCAGAATTATTATGTCTACCTCGGCCTGCATGGCAATTCTTGCAAGAAGCTGGTTGTAGGGCTCTCCGGAAACGGAGAAGATGGGCAGCTTCTGGCTCTCAACAAGGGTGTTGAAGACGTCTATCATGGGAATTCCGGTGCGGATCAGGTTCTTGGGAACAATTCTCTTTGACGGGTTTACGGAAGGTCCGCCTATCTCAATCATGTTCTCGTTCAGTGCCGGTCCGTTGTCACGGGGAACTCCGGAGCCTGTGAACACACGGCCCAGAAGGTCATCCGAATAGGAAACCTGCATGGGTTTTCCAAGGAATTTGACGTGGTCACGGGTGTTGACACCCATGGCACCGGAGAAGACCTGAAGTGAAACAACATCACCGTCAAGTTTGATTACCGATGCATAGCTGTCTCCCACAAGTGCAAGGTCTCCGTTTCTGACTCCCTGGGCCCTGACGGTTACTACGTTTCCCACTATTGAATCAATCTTTGTATAAACTTTCTCCATCACGGTCTCCTCACTTCTTCCTGCTGTCTATAAGGGCCTTAAGGCTCTTTTCCTGCTTGGCAAACGCATCGGATTCCCATTCGGTGTTGTTCCAGTCAAGGAACATCTGCCTGAGTTCGTTGAAGAAGGCTCTTATCTCCTTCTTGTCATTCAGGTTGAAGTCTGTCATAAGGACCGAATAGAGGACCTCGAACGTATATCTCTGCCTTTCCGGAGAAACGGCCTGGTCAATGGGGTCAAAGGAGTTCTGCTGGAGGTAAACGGCATCCAGGAACTCACCCTTCTGGTAGACAATGTAGTCCTCGGAGGATGTTCCCTCCTCACCTACAACCTTCATCATCTGGTTGACCTCGTTGCTCCTGAACAGGATGCTGCGGGCCTTGTCAACCTTCTCCTTCTCAACAATACCGGTGTACTTGCTCCATGACTCCAGCGGGTGGATGGCCGGATACTTTCTTGAATCCGAACGCTCCCTGGAAAGTCCGTGGAAGGCGCCTACAACCTTGAGGGTTGCCTGTGTTACCGGTTCCTCAAAGTTTCCGCCTGCCGGCGATACCGTACCGCCAATGGTTACCGACGCAACCTTTCCGTTTCTGAGCCTTACCTTTCCGGCTCTCTCATAGAAGGCGGCAATAAGGGACTCAAGGTAGGCCGGGAATGCCTCTTCTCCGGGTATCTCCTCAAGTCTTCCGCTCATCTCTCTCATGGCCTGTGCCCAGCGGCTTGTGGAGTCTGCAAGAAGCAGAACGTCAAGGCCCATCTGCCTGTAGTACTCGGCAAGGGTAACTGCCGTGTAAACGGAGGCTTCACGGGCTGCAACGGGCATTGATGAGGTGTTGCAGATTATGACGGTTCTCTCCATGAGGGAACGTCCGGTACGCGGGTCCACCAGTTCGGGGAACTCCTGAAGCACTTCAACAACCTCACCTGCTCTTTCGCCGCAGGCTGCTACAATTACAATGTCAACTTCAGAGTTTCTGGCCTCCATGTGCTGGAGAACCGTCTTTCCCGCTCCGAAGGGTCCGGGAGTGCAGAATGTACCGCCCTTTGCAACGGGCAGGAAGGTATCTATACACCTGACCTTGGTTACAAGGGGTTCATCGGGTCTGAGGCGCTTGTCATAGCATGTGATTGCACGCTTGATGGGCCATGAGAAGACCATTGTAAGGTCCTTCTTGTTGCCTCTGGCATCCTCAACGGTGGCAATCCTGGCGCGGACGTTGTAACTTCCCTTGGGAACAATGTCCGTAACCGTCCACTCACCCTTGAAACCGAACGGAAGCATTATCTTGTGTTCGAAAAGACCCTCGGGAACACTTCCCAGGGCATCACCGGGGCGGAGCTTGTCGCCCTTCCTGACGCAGGGTGTGAATTCCCAGTCCCTGTTGGGGATGGGGTCAAGGTAGACTCCTCTCTGAAGGAAGAAGCCGCACTTCCTGGCAAGGTCCGGAAGCGGGTTCTGAAGGCCGTCGAAGACCTGTGTCAGGATTCCGGGACCCAGTTCAACGCTCATCATCTCACCTGTGAATTCGGCAACATCCCCGACCTTGATTCCGTTGGTCATTTCATAGATCTGCATGTTGGCAATGTCTCCGTTGACACGGATGACCTCACCTTTGAGCCTTGTGTCGCCCACAAGGATGAAACCTACTTCGTTCTTTGTTATGCTGCCGTCAACACGGACTGAAACCATGTTTCCGTTTACGCCGGTAACATATCCTTTTATTTTCTCCATAATGCACTCCGTTAAATGCTCATAATCTGCTGTTTCACGCCGTCGAAGAGTCTTTCAAACTCCGCACTGCCCTTCTCCTTCTCAAAGACGTCACGTCTTTCCAGGAGTTTGAGTTTCACGGCATAGCCGTACAGTACATAGTCATCGAAATAATGCATGGCCACAAGGCTGTCCAGATACTCAAACTGGGCGTCAAGCATAATCTTCTCCGCGGCAAGCGGGTCGGATGCGGCCATGACACGGTCTATCATGTCACGCGTTACCCTGTCCGCCTCAACGGTCCTGTCAAAGGGTTTTCCCAGTTTTTCCCGTCTTCTTCTGTTGAGCTCACGCTGCATGGCCCTGTACCAGGTGCCCCACTGTCTGAGCAGAGGACCCTTGTCAGAGGACAGGGTAAGCTTTTCCAGAATCCCGTATACATCCGCGCTCACGCTTGCTTTGCTCTGGGCCAGGAAAGCCTCATAGGTCATGGGCATGGGAGCGTCCGTTCTGAGGGAGGGAAGACTGGAAATCAGATAATAGTAAGATGCCACGGCAGTCTCCGTCAGATGTTGATATCGCCCATGAAATGGGCAACTATGGAAGCAAGCTCATCATCCGAGCAGTCAAGGAAGCCGGAGCCGTCCTTTGCAACCACGCGGAAACCGGCATCAAGATCCGCCACCGGTTTGAGTACAAGACCCTTCTTAATCTGGGCGGCAAGCTGTGTCTTCAGACCGTCTGAGACCTTTGCAATCTCCACGGAAAGTGAGGACGGATCCTGACCCTCAATTGCGGCAAGGATGAGCTTTGAAAGCTCCGCGTCTGCTGACACGGCCTTTGCAACATCCTGCTTGAGGAGTTTTCCAAGATTGTCCTGAACGTCCTTCTTCAGTGAAAGCATTGCATCACGCCTGGCCTGCTGTGCGCTTACCTGGGCGCTCTGGCGGAGAATGTTGATCTCCTTTGTGGCGTCATCCACTGTCTTCTGCGCTGCGGCCTTTGCCTCTGCAACAATTGCGTCGGCCTGCTTTTTTGCCTCAGCAATAATCTTGTCTGCCTCGGCACGGGCAGCTTCAACACCTTCTTTTCTGATAGAAGAAACCAAATCCTGAATCTGTAATTCCATTTAATTACCCCTTAGGCTG
>CAMZGJ010000123.1 GCA_947306375.1 uncultured Spirochaetales bacterium | reverse complement strand
GTGGAACTGCGGCCTTTTCTTTTATTCAGTGTTTCAGAGTGGAGAGCGTGGCCTCATCTATTATGAAGCGGCTTTCCTCCGGCTTGTGAATCTTTCTGAACGTATCAAACATGGAGGCCCACAGGGTGGGAGATATGTGTCTGCCCAGAGTACAGCCGGAGAAGAAGACAAAGGGCTTTTTGCCCGGCTTTCCGCCCGGATGCCAGGGGCGTGCAAGGAATACCGCACCGTCCTCAACCTCTTCCGTACAGGTGAATTTGCAGTCGAAGAACGATATTCCGTTGGGGTTCTCCTCCGGCGTGGAGGGCGCCGCAATGAAACCGCTGCCGTTTGAAACCACGGTGCAGTTGTGAAAATCCGCATAGGAGGCTCCGAAGATGAAGTCTATACAGCCTTCTATTGTACAGTTGACGAACAGGGATCTTACGCAGTCCGTAAACAGGGTGTCCTGGCAGCTTTTGAAAGTGCAGTTGTCAAATGAGACCATGTCCGCCTCAGGAGCGGTATACACGGCAACTGCCTGAAGTCCCATCATTGTGTTCGGATTGCCTCCGATAATGCTTCTGCGTCCTGCAGCATAGTCAAAATCGTTTTCTACCTTCAGGTCCGAGAAAAAGACATTGCTGCCCGAGACAGTCAGCGTTGCACTGTCCGCCGTTCCGAATCCCGGTGTCTGACCGTTGTGGTCATTCCATACAATACTGCATCCGTTGCCCATTACAACAAGGTTGCTTCCGGTGCAGCGCACTTTCTGTCTGAAAACAGCTGAGTGAGGAAACACTATGAAAAGCGGCTCTCCGCTCTTGCCGCTCTGTAAAAACACACCGGTCAGATCCTGACCTTCCTTTACGTTTATAACCATGTCTTTAATATTCAGATAAAAACAGTGTCCTGTTCAAGTGTATAAAAGGCCTGAATCTGTTATCATTGGTCCATGCCTTTCAAGTTGCACAGTCTTTACCACAGCTCAATCCCCTCCTTCATGGCACAGCTTATTGAAACTCCACCCATGCAGAGGCTTGACCGCGTGGGTATGAACTGCGGTTGTGAATACACCAAAAGTCCCCTTGCAGTGAGGCTTCATCCTTATTCACGTCTGGACCACAGCATAGGTGCTGCCCTTATTGTCTGGCATTTCACTTCCTCTCCGGAGCAGACCTGCGCCGCATTGTTTCATGACATCTCCACCCCGTGTTTTGCCCACACCATAGACTTCATGCTGGGAGACTACCGCAGGCAGGAGGCCACCGAGGGAAGAACGGAGCAGGTAATCAGATCCTCCTCCGAACTGACCGGCATTCTCAGAAAGCACGGCATAAGCGTCTCTGATGTTATCAACTACCATCGCTACCCCATAGCGGACAATGACAGTCCGCACCTGTCCTCTGACCGCCTTGAGTACAGCTGCAGCAACACAATCAACTACGGCATAGGCAAACGTGAGGATGTGGTCCGTTTTTTCACCGATATTGTCAAATCCGTGAATGAGTACTCAGAAGAGGAGCTTGTCTTCTCACATGCTGACCGGGCCCTGGAGTTTGCACGTGCCTCACTCAAGTGCTCACACGTTTACTCCTGCGACACCGACAGGTACACCATGCAGATTCTTGCAGAGCTGGTCAGAAAGGCCATTGATGAAGGTCTTGTAAGCCTTGAAGACCTGAACACCCTGACTGAGGATGTTCTTATTCAGAGATTCAAAGATGACAACCTGTTCTCAAAACTGTGGAAAGATTACTGTTCCGTCAGGGGCACACGCAGTTCACGAACCCTGCCCCGGGGCTTTTCAGAGGAGAACCCCGGACAGTGGAGAAAGCTTACAGTAAAGAAAAGATTCATAGACCCCTATGTTAAGGGCCTCGGCAGGGTGACTGAGCTCTTCCCTGAGTACAAAGCCGCAGTTGAGGCTTTTCTCTCTGAAAGCATGGACTACTGGATCTGCCGCCTGTAAATCTTTCCTGCCTATCCGTTCTCCGCTTCCGTCTACACTCCACTCTTCCTCACCCACCCTCACCCTTCCTGAGTCTTCCAGTCCCCGCCTGTCTCCACGTGTCTCCACTTCACTCTTCTATTTTCTGAATATTGCCTCGTCTTTCTTCCTATACTCCGCAGTTTCGAATTTTTCCGCAAACAATCTGACACTTTCCGCATCCGAATCCAGCAGTTCCACCAATTCCTTTGCCGTTATTCCGAACAGAGCCTCAAGCCCTTTGACAAAGTAGTACTTATAATGCCCCAGTTTCCAATGCTCAAAGCATGAATACGGAGCCTTGTTCTGTTTACCGTTTTCAGGTGTCTTCTGAAGGTAGACATCGTTATCTCTGATGTATTTCATGGTTCTCAATAACTGAGAACGGTCAGTTATGGCAACATAGCCCGGATCAGGTGCAAAAATCCTGGACGGCACTTCAAACCCTTTTTCCTTTAGTTCCTTCTTCATGAATCGGGATGTTGTTCTGCACGCTATTGCCCTCATCTCCGACAACTTCTTTATGTCTTTTGCGATGAAGATTTCATGGGTATGGTTGGGCATTACAACCTGACAGACAAGAACAACATCATATTCAGGGCA
This sequence comes from uncultured Spirochaetales bacterium, assembly GCA_947306375.1. GTDB lineage: Bacteria > Spirochaetota > Spirochaetia > Sphaerochaetales > Sphaerochaetaceae > RUG14846. The sequence continues at coordinate 915 of CAMZGJ010000123.1, read as the reverse complement.
GAGTTTCTTTATCTGATTCTCATAATAAGATGCGCCTGACGGGTAAAACAGTTTCTTCCTGTTATATGTCTGCTGAATGACATGCTGGAAAATATACTCCGAACGGATCTTTCCATTCTTGAAAGTGCCCACAGTATCCCGTTTTTTGCTCTGGTTTCTTGTATAGTATTCCAGTTCTGAAGTAAAAGAGTCTTTTTTCATTGTTTCCTCCTTTGAAAAAAAGCTTTTACTATAGTTATGGACTCAAACCCTCATTTCCCTACCCCCTAAATCTACGGGAAAAACAGAATTTTTTTATAATTTCAATTTCTTACTCCTGCAAAAAACCGGTGACGTAGAGTCGGGTAGACTCAGGAAGGGAGAGGAAGGTTGAGGAAGGGTGAGGAAGAGTGGCGTGCAGACGGAAGCGGTAAACAGATACACGGATTAAGGGAGTAAAAAAAGAACCGGTGCAAACTCACACCGGTTCCGTTATTTCGTATAACTTATTCAGCTCTGATTATTTCTTGGAAAGGTACTCGTCAATGGCCTTTGCGGCAACCTTACCGGCACCCATGGCAGAGATAACGGTAGCTGCGCCCGTGACGGCATCGCCGCCGGCGTATACTGCGTTTCTTGAGCTCATGCCGTCCTCGTTGACTATTATGCCGCCGTGGTCGTTGATCTCAAGGCCGGGGGTGGTGTCCTTGATGAGCGGGTTGGGGCTTGTGCCGAGGGACATGACAACAGTGTCAACATCCAGTACGAACTCGCTTCCGGGAACGGGAATGGGACGTCTGCGGCCCCTTGCGTCGGGTTCGCCAAGTTCCATTCTGATGCACTTGATGCCTGTGACAAAGCCGTTTCTCTCATCCCTGGGATTGTCCGGGTTGTTGTAGCCCAGAATTTCGACGGGGTTGGTGAGGAGCTGGAAGT
>CAMZGJ010000122.1 GCA_947306375.1 uncultured Spirochaetales bacterium | reverse complement strand
GTCCGTCTTGAAGGCTCTTTCTCCCGGGACCTATTTGTCTGCAGCAGGCAGAACGGCCTGAAGGTTACGGGAAAGGCTTTTCTGAACTTTGTGCGTGAGAATCTTATTCTTCTTGTGCAGAAGAGGCTCTCCGGCTGCAGTATGGGAGAGATGCTTATCCTGGGCAGGACTGAAAACTGTGAAAAGCTTGTTGAACTTGCCTCAGGGTGCGGATGCATGCATGTTCTTGCCCTGAGCGGGATGCATATGAACATAGTGGGCGGCGGTATTTACCGCGCCGTGAGGAGGCTGAGCGGAAGAAAGACTCCGGCACGTGTTCTTTCAGTCCTTGCAGCCCTTGTCTTTCTCTTTGCCGCAGGTCCCCGGGCACCGCTTGTACGCTCATTTCTCTTCTTTATCCTGTTCTTCCTGCCTGCGGATGAGCGTCTTGTCTGCGCCTTTGTCATACAGCTTGCCCTCTTTCCGTGGTCCGTCTTCACCCGGGGTGCCGCCTACGGCTACGTGAGCGTCTTTGCCCTCATTGTTATCAGCCCGTACATAAAACAGACGTTGCGCCTTGTGCTTCCGGACAAGGCCGCAGATATTATAGGCTCCTCGGCAGCCGTACTGCTTCTGAACGCGCCGCTTCAGATTGTTCTTACCGGAGTGTGGCATCCGGCTGCCGTTGTTTCGGGTCCGGTTGCCGCCCTTGCGGTGTCCGTCCAGATGGTGCTGTGTCTGTTCTGTCTGGCGTTTCCCGTTCCGTTTGTGCACGGTCTGTCCGGGAAACTGACTGTGCTTATAGAGAAAATCTTCACCGTTTCCGGGCGTTTTCCGGCAGCGTCCCTGACCGGATTTGCAATCATGGCCGCCGGGCTTGGTTTTCTCATGCTCTGCAGTGTCCTTGTCGGTTGGCAACTGAGAGGAAAATATATAAAATCCTAAGTCATGAAGGTATATGTGTACACCTTGGGGTGCAGGGTGAATCAGTGTGAATCAGAGGCCGTTGCAAAGGCCTTCCTGGATGCGGGCCATGAAGTCTCCGGGGAGGCTGCGGGAGCGGCTCTGGTTATTGTGAACACCTGCACCGTTACGGGCAAGGCCGAGCAGAAGGCAAGAAGGATGATAAGGCTGTTTGAAAAGCAGTGTCCCGTCCTTGTGACCGGCTGTTATGCCCAGGTCAGCCCCTCTGAGATACGGGATCTGGGAGAAAAAGTGTACGTTCTTCCGCTTTCAAGAAAGCAGGAGCTTCTGGGACTGCCGCAGTTTCTGGGCCGCAGCGCAGACCTTACGCTTGAGCAGGCGCTGACTGAATTCTGCGCCGCAAAGCAGAGCACCGGCGGTGTGTTTGACTATGCCGCAAGCGGTTTCAGCTACCATACAAGAAGCTACCTCAAGGTTCAGGACGGGTGCGACAATGACTGTGCCTTCTGCCGTGTTCACATAGCCAGGGGCAAGAGCAGTTTTCTGGATAAGCGCACCGCAGTGGAACGCGCCCTTGAGATTCAGGCCAACGGATACCATGAGATAGTGCTCACAGGCGTGAACCTGACCATGTACGACCATGAGGGAAGGGGCCTGGGAGGTCTGCTGGAAAGTCTTCTGGCCGCCGTGGGACCCGACATGAGGTTCCGCCTCTCATCACTTGAGCCGGACCACATAGATGATTTTCTTCTCAAGCAGCTTGAAGACCCCAGAATGCAGCCTTACTTCCACATACCCATACAGAGCGCCTCAGACAGGGTGATAAAGCGCATAAACAGAAAATATGACTCAAAGCACCTGGACTACGTTGTAAGCGCCCTGAGGCAGATAAAGCAGGATCCCTTCCTGGCCTGTGACATAATAACCGGTCTTCCCTCCGAGGAAGACCATGACTTTGAGATTACCAGGGCCTTCATTGAGGAAAAGGGTTTTGCACACGTTCATGTCTTCCCGTTCAGCCCCAGGCCGGACACCCCTCTGTACAAGGCCCGTGACCGGGTTCCCGAGAGCGTGAGGGACCAAAGGGCCCTTGTCCTGAGGAACCTGTCCGAGCGCCTGAACACCATTTACCTTGAGCGCCAGGTTGGCAGGGAGAATGAGGTCATTCTTGAAACAAGGAAGGCCGGACGCTGGGAGGGCCTTTCCGGAAACTACATGAGGCTTCTGATAAGCGACGCCGCGCCGTTCCTCAGCCCCGGAGACCTTCTCAGGGTTGTGGTTACCGGCCCGGATACGGCACGTGTGCTCTGAGAGGTGAATATGTTTGACATTGACATTGACTATTATGATGAAGTGACTTCCACCAATGAGATTCTGAGGCAGATGGCCCTTGAGGGTGCAAAGCCCGGAAAAACCGTTGTGGCCTGGAAACAGAGCGCAGGACGCGGCAGGCTGGGACGCACCTTCCAGTCTCCGCGCGGAGGAATATATCTGAGCATGCTCCTTCCAATGGAAGGCACCATGACCCTTACCGCCAGGGCCGCGGTTGCCGTAAAGCGCGCAATTGAGGAAGTGACGGACAAAAAAGTTCAGATAAAGTGGGTCAATGACATTCTCTACAAGGGTAAAAAGGTTGCCGGGATTCTTGCCCAGGGCATTGATGACAAGGTTGTTCTGGGAATAGGAATAAACTTCAACACGGACATAAAGGCTCTGGGACCGGAGCTGAAGGACAGCGCATGCAGCCTGTACAACAGCTGGGAGGAGCCTGATTCGGACTCAATGGACCTGGTGAACAGTCTTGTACGGCACATGTATGAGCTTGCCGGAAACATAGGCCAGCAGGGGCCGGAGACATCCTGGCTTAATGAATACCGCGGCGCAAGTGCCGTGATTGGGAAGAAGGTCAGGGTTTTCCAGGCGGGCAGGCCGACGGGAAGCGGTCTTGTCACTGAAATAGATGACAACTGCGCGCTCCATGTCCTTGATGAAAAGAAAGGTGAAATGATACTCTCCACAGGAGAGATTACAATTAGGCTTGATTGAGAGGTTGTGATGATAGACAGGCAGAGATGGAAAGAGACGGTACAGAACACGTTGCAGGATCTTTACGCAAAGCAGGGCGGTCAGGATGAGCTGGTTCCCGTTGTGGTTCAGGTCCCGCCCAAACCGGAAATGGGAGATCTGGCATTTCCCCTCTTTCCCTATGCAAAGGCCTTCAGGAAGGCTCCCAACGTCATTTCGGAGGAGCTGACACAGGCAATCAACGCCCTTGCGGACAAGCCGGAAGGTCAGGCCTTTGCCGCAGGTCCGTACATGAACGTCCGCGTTGCAATGGACAGCCTGGTTTCAGACCTCAGTAAAAACGTTCTTGAGAACGGGGACAGCTGGGGAAACACACAGAGCATGAAGGGGCGCAGAATCATGGTTGAGTTCAGCTGTCCCAACACCAACAAGCCGCTGCATCTGGGCCACGTGAGAAACGACTGCCTGGGAGCAAGCGTAAGCCGCATCCTCAACGCCAACGGCGCACAGGTTATGAAGGTGAACCTGATAAACAACAGGGGAGTTCATATCTGCAAATCCATGCTTGCCTATAAAAAGT
>CAMZGJ010000121.1 GCA_947306375.1 uncultured Spirochaetales bacterium | reverse complement strand
GGGACAACAGTGCGGATACAAATGTAAAACTTGCCGGCAGCACCGTTGCAAATGCCCTTACCTTTGACGTAAATACCAACAGAACCGGAATTCTCAACCTGACCACCGGAAACGGAGGCTTTGTAAATGTAAGCTCTTCCTCTGCTTCCAACTCGGTAACAGGGCAGTCAGAGCTGACAATAGACGGCTACAAGCCCGTGTCCTCTGAATCCGGGGACATAACAATAAAGTCTGTCACCCTGAACCGCCAGCAGAATGTTACCAGTGATTCAAGCGGCGGCTTTGTCAGCGTTTCCCCGTCTTCCCAGTCTTACAACTTTGATACAAAGAACACACTGAATGTGAAGGATTCGGAAATCCGTACAGACGGAGTTATAAAGCTTTCAGTAGAAAGCAAAAACCTGGTAGAGGATGACGCTTCTTCCGGAGCCGGCGGCTTTGTTTCAGTTGCAAGGGACTCCTCGTCCAACAGCTACAAGGCCGAAACGGAGTTCAATATTGACAACACTGTAATTGACGCAACGGATGTAGTCCTGTCCGCTTCTTCGGACATAAGCACCGCTGCAGATGAGATAAGCTACAGGATAAGCAACGGCGGCTTCATTCCCGTTTCCAAACTGGAGCTTACAAATACCCTGACCCAGAACAATACAATAAACATAAGAGGCAACAGCATACTGCGTGCTACAAGGAACTTTGATGTGACGGCAGCTTCAGGCTACAGTCATTTCAAACAGAATGCAGATACCTCATCATCCGGTTTTATTACAGTTGCCACTGTCAAGACCACGCTGAATTCAAACAATAACAATACGGTAAACATGGAATCCGGTTCCCTTGTCCGCGGAGATTCCGTTGTGTCCTTTAACTTTGAATCAAACGGCAACCTCAGAACCTATTCCCACGTCAAGATCAAGGATGCGGGTTCTGATCCTGAGACCAATGCAAAGCTCTATCTTAACGTGAACAACACCTTCAATCTTTCAGGTACTGTTGAAGCAGGAAAAACCGCAAGAGTATCCTTCATGGAAGATTCCGAGAACAACCTTGACCAGGAAGCCTACTCCGAGCACTATGCCCTGGCTCCGTTTACAACCGAGGGCGGTGAGCTGAAGAGGTCTGTAAACAACACCCTGAACATTACCCGTACAAGTGATGAGAACATGGGCAGGATTATTTCCGGACGTGATGTGAACATTGGCTTTTCAAGCGGAAGAGGGGATCTGAAGTCAAACATCCACTACCACCTTGTCTACTACAGCTGGTTCGGAAAGAACTCATACGGGAGCCACAGCAATCTCAGTACGCCCAATGATTACAAGTTTGACCTGAGAGGTGAGATTATCGCCGGATACGGCAACAACAAGAAGGCCGTTCTCAACACGGACGGAGATGTTGACATGACACAGTCCCATGGCCTTTATGCTTCAGATTATATTCTTGTAGGCTCAGATGATACTGAAGCGGATGCCAGGAGAATACAGGCCTTGATTACAAGCCTTACAAGTCAGTTTGAAGCCGAGCAGACGGCAAAGGAAAGGGCAGAAGCCTCACTTTCTCAGGCAAGGCAAACCAGAGATTCCCTTTTGTCGGAACAAGCATCTGTGGCCCACGGGATTGATGAGGTAAATTCTTATCTTAACAGCGGTTATGCTGAGGCAACGGAAGATGCTTTGAGCAGCCGTATAAACCAAGACTTCGAGGCTTATCTGACGGATAACAGCAGCAGTTCGCCTGACGGAAGTGGAATTATGCCTGCTGAGTATATGGTTCTCAAGGAATTGTTTGACAGCTGGTATAACACCCACAGAGATGAGTATGAAGACCAATCAACCCTGGAAGTGTTTGTCAAATATGCAAGTACCGTTTACACTGGCCTGTCTGCTGATCAGATTGTAAGACTCAATGCCGCAGAGACGGAATTCATTACGGGAGACAATGCCAGAATAAAGTACATAACTGCAGGTACGGATTCCAATAAGACAACTTTCACAGTTTACAGCAATAAAATAGATACGGAAGGTTATAAGTACAGGGGTATTGTGCTGAAGAACCGGGAGAAAAACATCCTTTACGGTGTTATGAATCACTATGCAGACCTTGGCTCCCGTGTTGCAGATTATTCGGTAAGGATTGCGGACCTTGAGACCAAGATAGGGCAGATTGAACAGACAATATCCGTTCTGGGAAGCGAACTTGCACAGATTTACAGATGGACTCCTTCCTATTATGAAAGCTCATATGCAATTCTGTTCAATCCCATGAAGTTCTCCGCCGGCAGTGTGACCATCTCCGGAATAGACGAGGGCAGGATTACTCCTGCGGATTGGAGAGACCATATCAAGTACGGCAAGGCCGGCCTGGAAGTTCAGAATTATTCTACCAGAAGCGTGATTTTTGAAGATATTGATTTCTCCGGAGCCTCCGGCCTGAAGACGGATGTCATTGTCAACAACTACGCAGATTCCAGAAACCCGTTCTACATCAGACCTGTATGGGTGTTGGAAAGCAATCTGAACAACATAGTATTCATCAGGCCTGTGACGCTCCACCCGGAAATGAACCTGATTGCAAAGACTGTAAGCGGTTCAATCTGGGCAAACCTTAAAGATGCAACTTATAAGAATCTTGACTTTACCGCAGAGCAGGAAAATGTAACCCTTACAGCTGCAGACGGCGGCCTTACATCCGGTAATGTTTCCGTCAAGGCAGGAGACAAGGTCTTTGCCGGAAACAGCATAGTTGTAGGGGCAAACGGCACCGTGAATGTTGCCGGAACCCTGACGGCGGGTAACAACGCCGACAGGAAACTGGAAATAACTTCCTCCATGCTTCTTGATGAGAACCTTGTAACAGATCCCACCACCGGTGAGAAGAACATGCTCAAAATAGAAGGGACGGACAACACCGTCAATGCAATCTACAAGGACGGGGAGATTCATCTCTTCTCCATAGGAGAGACAGGGCGTTCTGTAATTCTTAATGCAGGCCAGAGCGGCGGCAGTGTAAGCGGAACCGTGTATCTCAACGGCGGATCTGCAAAGATAGATATTGTCAACCAGACGGATAAAACCCTTGTGCTCCATGAAATAAAGAACATACATCACAATGCCGTTCTTCAGGCATACAATATTTCCGTTCCAGAAGAAAGAGTTGTCAGAAACAACCCGCAGATAGGTGAGGCAAACGTCACTATCAACTCCTACAATGAACTTCTTGCAGAAGGAAGGATAATCAGCGGAGCCTCGGAAGACGGCAACGGCGGTTATACTTGGGACAGCGATACAGACAACGGAAACTTGGAACTCCTTGCAAGCGACAGACTCTATGTCGGTGAACAGTTTGATGAAAACGGAAACGAGATTCCGGCAATAGTCACCGGTTCCGTAATAGGTATTCTGAGCCAGAGCGGAGGTGTTGAAGTTGAAGGAATTATCCATACTGACAAAATAGTCACGCTGGAGACCAATGATGAACCCGTCTATTTCAGGAAGATGATTGTAAACACCGCAGCTCTGATGACCAGGACCGAGGACATCACCCTGGACAGTGTGGAAGTATTGAGGTACGGACGCTTTTTTTCCAACTCAAAGGATTTTGAGCTGAACA
>CAMZGJ010000120.1 GCA_947306375.1 uncultured Spirochaetales bacterium | reverse complement strand
GTGAACTCTGACATGGCGTTTGTGAATGAGAAGAATACAAATACTCTTCCTGCAATGGCAGGGTTGGCCCAGTTTGCTCCAAGTCCTCCGAATGTCCACTTTACAACCGCAATGGCAAATACTGAAGCAATGACGGGGATAAAGAGCGGAACCGCCGGGCTCATGTTCATACCTATGAGCATGCCGGTTACAAGCGCCGAACCGTCACGTATTGTCTCTTCCTTATTGATCAGGCCGAGCAGATACTCGGTGAGTACGGCTGAGGAAATACTGACGAGCATTACCAGAAATGCCCTGAAACCGAAAGCAAGAACTCCCCATATCCATGCGGGAGTAAGAGCATAGGCAACACAGAGCATTATGTTTCTTGTGCTGAAGCCGCTGTGCAGATGCGGCGATGTTGTAATTCTTTTCATTTCTTTCTACCCATCCTCTTGCCGGTTTTCATTGCCTGAACAAGGTCAAGATGTGCAGGACAGCTGAATGAACAGCATCCGCATTCCTTGCAGTCCATAAGGCTGTTGGCCATGGCATCTTCATATTTTCCGTGTGTAATCAGACTGTAAAGCTTTGTGGGTTCAAGACCGATGGGACATGCGGCAACGCACTTTCCGCAGTGCAGGCAGGCTGTCTTCTCATAATCAAGATTGTCTTTGATTGCAAGAATTCCGCTTGTGCTCTTGACCATGGGAGTATCCTCATCCCAGAATGCAAAGCCCATCATGGGTCCGCCTGAAATGAGTTTGTCAGCTTCCTGAGAATATCCGCCGGCAGCTTCGATAAGAGCGCTGACCTTTGTTCCGATGGGAGCAATGAAGTTTGACGGATTAGCAATACACTCACCCGTTACGGTCACAATTCTCTCGGTAAGAGGCTGATTGAGGGCAATTGCCTTGTAAACAGCCCATGTTGTACCAACATTGGAAACAACGGCACCTACATCAAGGGGAAGCTTTCCGGAAGGAATCTCCCTGTTGATTGTGGCTTTGAGAAGCTGTTTCTCATCACCCTGCGGATATTTCATCCTGAGAGGCATGACGGTAATGGGAAGGTTGGATTTGGCAATATGGTCGGAAAGAACCTGTACTGCGTCCATCTTGTTCTCCTCAACACCTATGATGATGCGCTCCGGAGAAAGGATTCTGGCAATGATCATCACACCTTCCAGAACCTCATCGGTGTATTCAAGCATGAGTCTGTAGTCAGCGGTAAGGTAAGGTTCACATTCAACACCGTTGATGACAAGGGCATCCACCTTCTTGCCTTCGGGAACCATGTACTTTACGTTTGCGGGAAACGTTGCACCGCCCAGGCCTACAATGCCGTTCTGTTTGACAAGGGCAAGGAGGTCTGAAGCACTCTTTGATTTCCAGTCCGTGTGAACAGCGGGATATTCCGGCTGGACTTCGTCAGGAATGATAACGGCAGCATCGGCTGTGATTCCGGTTGCAAGAACCGTTTTTCTGATCTCTTTGATAGTCCCTGAAACAGGACTGTGTACATTTGCCGAGATGAAGCCCGAGGCTTCTCCGATCAGCTCACCTCTTGTCACCTTGTCACCTGCTTTCTTGAGCAGGGTTGCAGGAGCACCGAGGTGCTGTGACATGGACACTATCAGTTCGGCAGGTACCGGAAGTCTCCGGATTGCCGCACCGGCTGACAATGCCTTGTTGTCTGCAGGATGTACACCACCTTTTTTGAAAGTAGCAAACATGGTATCCCCCATAGATAATAATTACGTTTAATTTTCCAATAATTTGATATATAATTCAACACATGTTTTCACTTTTGAAGGGTTTAATTTCAAGGTTTCTGCCGGTGAAAGTCTATGCGCTGGTGGGCAGAAGCGGCACGGGCAAGAGCTTTCGCGCCCAGAATATTGCTGCAAAGTACCGCATACCCCTCATAATTGATGACGGCCTGCTTATCCGCGGAGACAAGATTGTTGCCGGCAAGAGCGCAAAGCAGGAAACCAACTTCCTTACCGCCGTAAAGTGCGCGGTGTTCATGAACCCTGACCACAGGGCTGAGGTCATAGAGGCCCTGGACCATGAGAGTTTTCATAAAATACTGATTATCGGCACATCCGAGAACATGACAAACAAGATTGCCGCTGTTCTCAACCTCCCCGCCCCTTCAAAAGTCATAAAGATAGAGGATGTTGCAACGGCTCAGGAGATTGAGACTGCAATGAGGATAAGGTTCACCGAGGGCAAGCATGTTATCCCGGTTTCCCCTCTTCAGATTACAAGGACCTACCCCAGAATTGTCTATGATGCGGTGAGAAGCCTTACCAGGAAAAGACCGGGATCAAAGCCGGTTGTTTCCGAAAAGACACTTGTAAGACCTGAGTTCAGCCAGGCTCAGGAAACAAGGATTACGGAGACCGTGCTCAGACAGATGATAGGTCAGTCTCTCTACGAATACGGTAACACTTTGAAGATAGAGAACGTGTCGTTTGACAAGGGCATTGAAGGCTACAATATTTCAGTAATTCTCATAACTCCCAATGTCTTTGATGAGAGTCAGAGAACGGCTCTGCAGACGCAGATTCACGATTCACTGGAAAAATACGGCGGTATTCTGGTTCGCTCAGTCAGTCTTGAGATACAGCACTGGGCCTGACTTTTCTTCTGCGCCTTACAGTTCTGTTCTGCTTTGCAGCAGGAATCTTCTTCCTGGAGGTCTTCTTTGAAGCCTGGGGAAGCCTTATGCCGCTGTTCTTAAGGTAAAGCCTTGAGGAGTTTTCCAGCTCATAGTTGGGCGGTGTGTTGGGGCTGAGAAGAACCTTGATCTGTCTCAGAACATCCTTCATCTTCTCAGAGGAGCTCAACCCCTCTTCCGGTATGGCAATCAGGGGCTCACAGAGTGACAGATACTGAACGGATCTGGGAATATCCGGTAATGAGGAGTTTTTTTTCTGCTCCTGAATGCGGCGGTCAAGGTCCTCAAGAGACTCAAGCACACCGGGTTTTGCAACATGGACGGAATAACAGGGCAGAATATAGACCAGAAGCCTGTACTTCCTGAGTTCCCTGATAATCCGGGCACTGTAACCGGATGCCAGAATCTTGTTGAGCTCCTCGGTAAGCCTAGATGTGCTTACAGTCTGAAGCAATGGCGCGTGTGTCTTTATGGCACCTGAAATACCGAATCTGAATTTGAAACCGGTTGTTACCTTGTACTTAATGGCCCTGATCATGCGCACCGGGTCATCATTGAAGGTTCTGTGCAGCGGAATGAGGGATGTTATCCTCTTCTGCCTGAAGTCCTCCATGGCATTGTTGAAATCTATTACGGTTTCCTCAGCAGGGTCATAGTAGAGACTGTTGATTGAAAAGTCTCTTCTTGAGGCGTCTTCCTCAATGGTTCCGAACTGGTTGTCCCTGTTCTCCTCATGGTCCTTTGTGCTTCTGAAGGTGGAAACCTCAATTATCTTGTTCCCGAAGGCAACATGTACAATCCTGAAACGTCTGCCTATAATCCTGGAATTGCGGAATAGCCTGTGAACCTGTCTGGGAGAGGCGCTTGTGGCAACATCAAAATCCTTGGGAGTCTTGCCCAGAAGAAGATCTCTTACGGCTCCGCCCACTATGTAGGATTCAAAACCTGATG
>CAMZGJ010000119.1 GCA_947306375.1 uncultured Spirochaetales bacterium | reverse complement strand
TGAGCTTTCTCTTGGTGGCAATGAGGACCTTGATGGTCTCCTCAACGCCCGGCGGAAGCTCATCTGAGTCTGACTTCTTCAGACGCTGGACATCTATGACAATACCCTCAGTTCCGTGGGGAACCTTGAGAGAGGTGTCTCTCACTTCCTTGGCCTTCTCACCGAAGATGGAGTTGAGAAGCTTGAACTCGGGAGTTGTGTCGCTCTCGCTCTTGGGAGTTACCTTACCTACCAGAATGTGGCCCGGGTGGACCATTGTTCCTATGTTGACAATACCTTCCTCGTCAAGGTGGCGTGTCATGTTCTCACCAACGTTGGGAATATCCTTTGTAAGGCACTCGGGTCCCAGCTTGGTCTCACGGACATCCGTCGTGAACTCGTGGATGTGGATGGAGGTGTAGATATCTTCCTTTACAACTCTCTCGGAGATAAGAACGGCATCCTCATAGTTGTATCCGTTCCAGGGCACAAAACCTACAAGGATATTTCTTCCCAGCGCAAGGTCTCCGCGGTCCGTTGCAGGACCGTCGGCAATAACATCGCCGGCCTGGACCTTCTGACCGTAGACAACAATGGGAACCTGTGTGAAACATGTGTCCTGGTTGGTTCTCTGGTACTTCTGAACGTCATATCTGTCTGTCTTGGCAAGGACCATCTCATTTGCGGAAATGCTTATGACATAACCGGTTGCTGCTGCCCTGACCTCTTTCTTGTCTGCGCTCTTGTGCCTGTCTGCCTTCTCGCGCACATCTTCAACTACAACGTCCTTGGCGTTGACAATCTGACCTGCGCTCACATGTACAAAGCGGTCATAGGACTTTTCCTTCTCGGGAATTGCCTGAACAACAATCTCGCTCTCCGGGACAATGTCCACAAGGCTTGAGGAGACGTGTACGACATAGCCGCCGTTCTTTGTCTTGACTGACTTGGAGCCGGATTTTGCAACAACGGCGCCCTTGGCAAGTTTATCGCCGAAGGCAACGCTTACCTTTGCTCCTTCCTCAAGTTCAATGACCTCATGTGTCTCGGGTGCAATGACAATGCGTGTTGAGGAGACGTAGACAACCGTACCGGCGTTTGTGCTCTTGATAAGCACGCCTGAGTCGTAGGCCGTCTTGTGCTCCATTCCTGTTCCCACCCTGGGGGCTTCCGGGAACAGAAGAGGTACGCCCTGGCGCTGCATGTTTGATCCCATGAGGGCACGGTTTGCGTCGTCATGCTCAAGGAACGGAATAAGAGATGCGGCAACGGACACTACCTGCTTGGGAGAAACGTCCATGTACTTGATCTCCGGATCTCCGGCGCGTCTTGTGGTGTAGTCTCCCCTGTTTCTGACGGGAATGTCGTTGTCTGCAAATGTGCCGTCCTTGTTCAGCTTTGCGTTTGCCTGTGCAATGAAGTATTTCTCTTCGTCGTTGGCATCAAGATAACGGACGTCCTTTGTGGCCTTACCGTCCACAACCTTGCGGTACGGGGTCTCGAGGAAGCCGTGCTTGTTGATTCTTGTATAGTTTGCAAGAGACACGATAAGACCGATGTTCGGACCTTCAGGTGTCTCGATGGGACACATTCTACCGTAGTGTGTGTAGTGAACGTCACGGACCTCGAAGCCGGCACGGTCTCTGTTCAGACCGCCGTTACCCAGGGCTGTGAGCCTTCTCTTGTGGGTAAGCTCTGCCAGCGGGTTGATCTGGTCCATGAACTGTGAGAACTGAGAGGAACCGAAGAAGTCCTTGATAGCAGCCACAATGGGCTTATTGGAAATCAGGTCCTGGGGCCTGAGAGCCAGCTTCTGGTCTTCCTGGGTTGTGTTCATTCTCTCCTTGGCTGTTCTCTCCATTCTGGAGAAAGCGGCCTTGAGCTGCTGCTGGAGAAGTTCTCCCACGCTCCTGACTCTTCTGTTTCCGAGGTGGTCTATATCGTCAACGGACTCCTCGTGAATGTAGACTTTGATCAGGAACTTCATTGTATCCACAATGTCCTGCGGTGTGAGGGTTGTAAGATTCTCGTCGTACTGAGCATCCTCCTCGCCTGCATGGAACTTCTTCTGGAGCTTGTATCTTCCCACAGCACCCAGATCATAACGCCTTGGGGAGAAGAACATATCGTTCAGATCTCTCTCTCCGCGCTCCACGGTAATAATCTCACCGGGCATGAGGACTGCGTAAATGCTTGTAAGCACATCTTCCTTGGTGGGCTCATCGCTGACCTCAGGTCTTGTGTACTTGGAAGCTTCCATCTCAAAGCAGTTGAGAATCATGTTGGAATGCAGTGATCCCGGAGCCTCAAGGTCAACAAGCTCAACTTCATTCACACCAAGCCCCAGAAGGCGCTCGATATCCGCAAGAAGCAGTTTGTTTCCGGCCTGGAACTCCTTGACCTTCTCCTTCTTTCCGCCGATTGTCTGCTCAACAAAGATGTCCTTTGCTGAGTAAACGTCCTTCAGCTCTGTGGAAAGAGGAACTTTTTTCGTTGCATAGAAAGCACTTATTATCTTTTCACGCGTATTGATGCCAATGGCCCTGAGGAAGAGAGTTCCGAGAATTCTCTTCTTGCGGTCAATCTTGGCGGCAATGACTTTTTTCTTTTCATCTATCTCAAATTCAAGCCATGATCCGCGGTAAGGGATTATTCTTGAGGAATAAACGCTCTTATCCTTCTCGCTTGAACCTGTGCTCTTCTCGTATGAGAATATGACGCCCGGAGATCTGTGGATCTGGCTTACGACAACGCGCTCCGCACCGTTGACAATGAAGGTGCCGCGGTCTGTCATAAGAGGAATGTCTCCGAGGAAGATCTCTTTCTCCCTCAGCTCGTCATTTGCGGAGAGAGCAAGGCTGATCGTAGCCTTGAGAGGAACGCTGTAAGTCCTTCCCTTCTTCTTGCACTCGGTTTCGTTGTACTTGATTCCGTCAAAATCCAGAGAATAGGAATTGTAAAGAAGGCTCATCTCGCCGTTTGCGCCCTCAATTGGGAAAACGGAACGGAACACTTCCTCAAGGCCGCTTGTGCCGTCGGAAGGCTCGCCTGAAAGGAGCTTTCTTGTCTGGAGAAAATTTTCGTAGGAATCTTTCTGAATTCCGATAAGATCGGGAAGTTCACAGACTTCTTCGTAGTCTTCACCGATATAGGTTCTTGTTATAGGTTTGCTTTTTTCGGCAACCATGAATTACCCCCGTTTTTTAAGGTGGTCAGTGACAGAAATCCTCCTGTACCCCGGAAAAGGGGTATAGGAGGTTTCTTAAAACAAATAAAATTACTGAATCTCGACAACGCAGCCTTCAGCCTCAAGTTTGGCCTTCATGTCTGCTGCATCTGCCTTGGAAACGCCTTCCTTGACCTTTCCGCCGGCTTCAACCAGATCCTTGGCTTCCTTGAGACCAAGCTCGGGAACACATGTTCTGACAGCCTTGATTGCTGCAATCTTCTTGGCAGGATCGAAGCTCTTGAGGATGACGTCGAACTCTGTCTTCTCCTCAACTTCCTCTGCGGGAGCTGCGCCTGCAGCGGGACCGGCAACAACTGCTGCTGCAGCTGTTACGCCGAACTTGTCTTCCATAGCTTTGATGAGATCTGAGACCTCAAGAACTGTCATGTTGGCAATAGCCTCGAGAATTTCGTCTTTTGTGATA
>CAMZGJ010000118.1 GCA_947306375.1 uncultured Spirochaetales bacterium | reverse complement strand
ACCTCATGAGGTCTATTTTTCAGAGGTGTTGCATTTGGTTTGACAATTCAAGATATAAAAACCCAACTTTTCCCCAAAAATTATACTACAGAACCTTGGAATCAGAATGTAAGCGTACCGTCCAGGAAGGCGTCTATAATCAAACGGCCCACCTTGAAGTTGTTTTCCATGGCAGTATTGAAGATATCTGAAAGTTCCGTGTTGTCTTCGGAGAAGAATGCAATTCCCTCAGACCAGGAATTCTCAGGGGTGGCTCCGTTCATAAAAACCAGCATGTTAACGCTGTCCCGGATAATCAGGTAGTGGTCAAGCAGCCCCAACCTCTTGAGAACAATTCCAATTGCAACATCCTCCATCTCTCCGGCAACCAGCGGGTCCGGACAGTTGTAGGTCTTCACAATAAGATGTGCATTTGCCAGATCATATTCACCCTTGAAGAAATTGTCTCCGCTGCATACGGTTCCCTTCATTACCATAGGCTTCCTTAAGGCCCATGAAGCATTGTCAAAGCCTGAAGCCATGTATTTCAAAGTCAGCGGTGTGGTCTGAACCTCAACATCTTTAACAAGCTCAAAAGCCTTATCCGTCAGAGAAGGAGACAGAATTACGTACGCAGTATCGTCATAATCAGAATTATGAAACCAGGTGGTAACGGAATCCGTTGTCATATCTCTGGGGTCAGCATGGTGACCAAGATCAAAATCCACGGCCGCCGTTGCAATGAACACATCTCCCATAACGGTAGTTTCCGGAGCCGAACCGGCACAACCGGTTGATATTATAAGTGCATTTGAAAAATCAAAACGCGGATCCGTAAGTACGGCCATAGCTGCCGTTGCCGCGCTGACCTTGCCGGCTCCTGTTACGCACATGGCCATGTTGTCCTTTACATACAGAGTACTGCCGTCCTTCAAACTGTAGGACTTGGCACCGTCAAAGTAAGCCTCATAATAGAGCTGAGCCTCACCCGGAGCATCTGCGGCCATTTCCCCTACCTCGAACTTAGGAAAAAGCAGGACCTTAATATCCTTATTTTCCGCAACAGACTGGGCAGAGACTGCAAAACAGACAACAAGAATCAAAAAAACTGCAATTAAGACTTTCTTCATAGCAACTCAATCAGAACCAGATGTAGACCGGGTCTCCTTCCTTTACGCCAAGCACTTTGGCACCGTCAGGGCTTCCGGTTTCAATCTCCGCCTTGTTTGTGTCAAATACAGAGAGAACCATGCTCATCTTGCCGCGCTCACAGAAAGAACGCTGGACAAGAACGGGCAGAGCAAACTCACCTGCTTTGCCAATGGTTACATGGATGGTGTCTCCGTCCTTGTAGCCCTTGAGTTTGAAAAGGCCGGATGTGGCATTCAGTATGAGTCTTCCCCTGAAATCTACTTTTTCAACATAGTAAGGTGTTTTTGCCGGCGCAGGCCTGGAAGACCCGTCAACAATAATGACATCTCCCGGCTCAACCACAACAACACGTCCCTTATTATCAAGATTATCATCATCAACCTCTATCGTTTCATAATCAAAATCATCAAAGATATCCAGGAAACTGAATATCGAGTCTGCGGCAAGGGCCGAAACAGCAACTGCAATCAACAAAACGGCTGAAAGAACTTTCTTCATAGATATCTCCTGAACAATTATTTCTCGGGATTTTTTCTGTAAAACACTGCTGTAAAGCCGGTTGTGGCCACAAGGTCACATGAAACGGCCTTCTCAAGCTCAAGGGAAAGACTGCGCGTCTGATCCTTAAAAGACTGAAAGCGCACCTTGACCAGTTCATGGTCCGTAAGTGCGCTGTCCAGTGCTGAAACAACCCCCTGTGTCAGGCCGTCGCGGCCAACCATAACAACGGGGTTTAGAGCCTGCGCCCTTGAGCGCAGGCGGGATCTGTACTTACTGTCCAAAGCCATTGAGAATATCCTCGTACTTCTTCTTGACCACAAAGCGCTTGATCTTCTTTGTGCTGGACATTTCCATGGGCTCGTCAATAAGTGCAATATGGCGGATTCTCTGGTAAGGAAGAAGCTCCTTGTTCACCTCTTCCACAATCTGCTCCATGTGGGCCTTTCTGGCCCCGGGGTCCTTCTCCCTATTCTGGTAATCCTCTGAAGGATAGATCAGGGCGCAGACACCCTCACTCTTCTTGGCTTTGTCCACCATATAGGGCAGAACGCAGATCTGCTCAATGTCATAGTAAAGCTGGAAGCGGTCCTCAATCTCCTCGGGGAAGACGTTTTTTCCGCCCTCTGTAACAATAATGTTCTTTGCCCTTCCTGTCAGGATTACAAAGCCTCTTTCATCCATGTAACCCACGTCACCGGTGTGGAGCCAGCCTTCCTTGTCTATCATCTCGGCTGTTGCAGAGGGATTCTTGTAGTAGCCCTGCATGACCATGGGGCCCTTGACGCAGATCTCTCCGTTGCCTTGGGCATCGCTGTCTGCAAACATCATGTCAACGCCGGAAATGAGCTTTCCTATGCTCTTCTCATTGAAGTCAAAGATGGGGTTAAGCGTAAGGATGGGGCTGGTTTCGGTAAGACCGTAACCCTGAACAAAGTCAATACCAAGCTGGTTGAACTTCTTGAAAGTATCTGAGGGAAGCGGACCGCCGCCTGAGATACAGATTCTGTTTTTGTCCAGAGAGACCTTGCTCAGGATTGACTTGCCAAAAAGTTTCTTTCCAATGTTCACGCCGAATGTCTTCTTCACAAAGCCTGAGAAACCCATCATGCAACCGATAAGAGCGCTTGCAAGCTTGCCCTTCTCCTCAACGCCCTTCATAATTCCTGAAAGCAGCTTGTTGAACAACATGGGAACGCCCAGGAACATGGTAACCTTTCCGTCCTTCATCTCCTTGAGCAGCTGCTTGACAATCAGCTTCTTTCCGAAGATTACGTTTGCACCCACGGACATTGACTCAATAAAGACGGCAAGCATTGTGTAGGCATGGTGTATGGGCAGAATTGCATAGAAAACATCCGTGCAGTAGATGTTCATCTGGCTCTGTGCAAGATAACAGTCGGAAACAAGGTTCTCATGAGTAAGCATTACAACCTTGGGTGTTCCCGTGGTGCCGCTTGTGAAAAGGAAGGCGGCAAGATCCTTGGCAACCGGGGTCTCCCACTTTGCACCCTTCTTGCCGGCCAGGTTGAGGATGTAGTCCTCCTCGTGGTTCTTCTTCTCAAGGCTTACCTTGAAACCATACTTGCCGTCCTTGCCCAGACGCTCAAAGCGCTCACAGTCAACAAAAAGACCCTTCACCTCCGTGAAATCACAGAAGTGCTCAATCTCCTCATCCGTGAGAGAGTAGTCAATGGGGCAGACAATTGCGCCCATCTGGACAATTGCCATGTAGGCAATGGCCCATTCGGGGCTGTTCTTGCCGGTAACCGCAACGCGGTCTCCTTTTCTTACACCCTTGGAAACCAGGAAGGATGAAACCTTGTCCATCTGAGCCTTTGCTTCCTTGAATGTGAAATGAATATGTTCCGGTGTAAAACATTCCCAGCAGGGTCTGTCACCGTAACGGTCAATTGTTATATTGAACATCTGAGCCAGTGAGGGCCACTGACCTTCAAAGAATCTTCCTCTGTATGCATCAAGAAAATCCCAGGGAATGGGGTTGTGCTTTG
>CAMZGJ010000117.1 GCA_947306375.1 uncultured Spirochaetales bacterium | reverse complement strand
GGGAAAGCGTGAGAGCCTGTTGTTGTAGAGGCTGTCCCCTATGACTGGGTGTCCTATGCTCTTCATGTGCACCCTGATCTGGTGCGTTCTTCCGGTGTGGATGCGCACCCTGACAAGGGCCGCCTTCTCAAACTGCCTCAGTACCTCATAGGTGCTCAGGCTGGTCTTTCCGCGTAACTCATTTGCATAAAAGAGTTTTCTGTCCCGCGGATCCCGGGCCAGAAGACACTCCACGCGCCCTGTTCTCTGTGCAAAAAAACCGTCACAGAATGCCAGGTAATACTTCTCCGTCTTTCTGTTCTGAAACTGTGCGGAGAGGTTTTCATGGGCCTTGGGAGTAAGGGCAATTACCAGAACGCCGCTTGTATCCTTGTCCAGACGGTGCACAATGCCCGGGCGGGCAATGTCACACTCGTCCGCCATGTTCTTTATGAATTCTTCCCCGTAGCGCCAGGCAAGGGCGTTTACCACCGTCCCGTCCGGGTTGCCTGCACCGGGATGGACAACCATGCCCTGGGCCTTGTTTATGACAAGCATTGAGGAGTCTTCATAGATTATGTCCAGCGGAATATCCTGCTTCTCAACCTTTTCAAACACATCCGCAACATAGAAAAGCTCCACCAGGTCTCCGCTTTTGACGGCTGCGCTTTTCTTTGCGGGAGAACCGTTTATGCATATCTCACACAGATCTCCGGTAAGGGCCGAACGTGAAAGATTCTGTATCTGTGAACTTAAGAAAGAGTCCACCCTTGATGACGTGTTGTCTGATGGTACTGTGAAACTGAAGGAACGCTCAATCCTCATTGCGTCCCAGTCCCAGGAAGTAGTCAATAAGAACAATTACAGTTGAAACACCGGCGGCAATGCCCAGTTTTGGGAGAAAACCCATATCGCTCTTTGCAATTGATGTTCCAAGCGTTGTGGCGGCAAATGTCAGCGGGAGACTTCCGAAGAAAAGAATCTCCCCGCGCCTCAGATTTACAGCCCATTTGGGAAACTCTCCCTCTTCATAGGGCTCTGCATTCTTCATGTCCAGTGCGAACACCGGCGCCATAAGACAGATTATGAGGATAAAAGCAATGCTCTTCTTAAACATATTTTCTCTCTCCGAAAATTGCCGTTCCCACCCTGACAAGGGTTGAACCCTGCTTCACTGCAAGAGGCCAGTCCTGGCTCATTCCCATGGATATTTCCCTGAAGTAAGGAATGTCCGCAAAATACTTCTCTTTACACCGGTGAAACAGGGATGCAAGGTATGAGAAGGCCTCCTCCGTCTTTTCCGGGTGCTCCAACGGCCCCACCGTCATGAGGCCGCAGATGCGGATATTATCCAGAGACAGGCCTTTTTCTATACATCCGAACAAGGAAGCTTCACTGCTGAATCCGCTTTTTGAAGCCTCTGAACTGGTGTTGTACTCCAAAAGCACATTCATGGTTTTGCCGTTTCTTTGGGCACAGGCATTTACCTTTTCCAGAAGTTCAAGGCTGTCTATGCTCTCAATCATGTCCACAAGAGGAACAACCTTTGAGACCTTGTTGCTCTGAAGATGCCCTATCATATGAAGCTCAAGCCCCTCAGGCCTGTATGAGGAAAACTTCTGAACAATCTCCTGGACATGGTTTTCTCCGAACAAGTTCACACCCGCCTTAAAAACCATGTCAATTTCATCAACGCTTCTGGTCTTGCTCACTGCCATGAGCCTTGCGCTGCCCAGTCTGCTTCTGATTGAGTCAATTATCTGAGAGTATTCCTCCTGATTTCTCATACTTGAACACTTTAACACAAACACGGCAATTGCAAAACAGTTGCGTTTTAATTAGAGTTTCTTTCTATGAAAATAAGTGAATTCACATTTGATCTTCCCCAGGATCTCATAGCCCAGACTCCCTCCGAAAAGCGCGGAGAGGACAGACTTCTTGTTGTGAACAGAATAACAGGAGAATACAAAGACTCCATGTTCCGTGATTTTCCGGACTTTGTTGAAGACAACAGCCTCATAGTGGTAAACGACACCAAGGTCCGCAAGGCAAGAGTCTACGGCGTCTCCGAGACAGGCGGCAAGGTGCAGTTTCTTTTCACCGGTCCCACCGGAGAGAATACCTGGCAGGCCATGGTCTCAAGGAGTAAAAAGCAGACAGTAGGTAAAAAGTACACTTTTTATACCCCTGACGGTCTTACATACTGTACTGCTGAAATCTCATCCGAGATAAAAGACGGAGATGAGGGATCAAGCCTCAAGGAAGTTCTCTTTGACAGGAAGATTGATGAGGAATTCTTCATCAGATGCGGCCACGTTCCACTTCCGCCCTACATCAAGCGTGAGGATGACTTCAACGATGAGACCCGCTACCAGACAATCTACGCCCGTGAATACGGCTCAATGGCAGCCCCCACCGCCGGTCTTCACATTACCGACGACATTCTGGAGCGCCTCAGGGCAAAAGGTGTTGAGATTGTCCATGTCACCCTTCAGGTGGGTATGGGAACCTTCCTTCCCGTGCGCACGGAAAACCTTGAGGACCATGTGATGCACCACGAGGCCTACCACGTCTCAAAAGAAACGTCAGATGCCGTAAACAGAGCTAAACAGGCCGGCAGAAAGATAATTGCCATAGGAACCACCAGCGTCAGAACTCTTGAAAGCGCCGTGGACAGAAAAACAGGCCTTCTCATGCCCGGAAGCGGAGACACGGGGCTTTTCATAACACCGGGTTTTGAATTTGCAATTGTGGACCAGATGGTCACCAACTTCCACACGCCCCTTTCAACGCTCCTGGTCCTTGTAAGCGCCTTTGCTGGAAAGGAAAACATCCTCAACGCATACAGACACGCCGTAGAGCAGCGCTACCGCTTCTTCAGCTACGGCGATGCCACATTCCTCAGGTAAGCTTCATACAGATCAGGTCTCAGGTTTTTGGTAGTCTCCACAGCCTGTTCATGCCGCCACTTCTCCACAAGCTCATGGTTGCCTGAGAGAAGCACCTCCGGCACTCTGTCTCCCTCATAGTCTGCAGGCTTTGTGTACTGCGGATACTCCAGCAGTATGTTCTCATGGCTTTCCTCTGCGGTTGAGCCCTCCCTGATTGTCCCCATGAGCCTTGAGACTGAGTCCACAACCGCCATTGCCGGAATTTCTCCTCCCGTGAGTATGTAGTCCCCCACAGAAAGCATCAGATTCACATGCTTCTCAATTCTTGCGTCTATTCCTTCATAATGTCCGCAGATAAGCACAATATGCGAACAACGTGTAAATTCATGTGCCTGCGCCTGGTTGTACACCCTTCCCTTGGGAGTCAGCAGCACAACCAGGGAAGACGGAGTTCTTACTGCAGACAGGGCCTTCATTACAACATCTATTCTGATTATCATACCCGGTCCGCCGCCGCAGGGACTGTCATCTATGCGCCTGAAACTGCCTCTGGCATAGTTCTTTATGTCCACATACTCAAGCTCCAGAAGCCCTCTGTCCAGAGCCCTTTTGACTACAGGGTTCACCTTCACCGAGTCAAACATTGAGGGAAACATTGTAAGAATACTTATCTTCAGAGGCACAACAGCATTAGACCCTTAAACCATCTTGAGCTTCCTAACTTCTTCTACAGGCAAAGATGTGCATTTGGAGACAAGATCTTCATTCAGCCCTT
>CAMZGJ010000116.1 GCA_947306375.1 uncultured Spirochaetales bacterium | reverse complement strand
CATTCGCCCCAAAGCTCGTCGGCGGCGTCGAACTCGTGCGTGTCACCGATGGCTGGCTTCGCGGTGTACGTCGAGATGCCCATCACGGCGCAGAGGAAGGTGTAGATGACAGCGATGGTGCGGCTCACCTCGTCCGCGTACGGCCATCCCCAGATGCCAGCGAGGCCGACATAGAGCACTGACGCGGCTGGCATGATAACGGTGACAAAAACCTTGATCGCGTCGTAGTACTTATTGGGCAGCAGGTAATTCATGGTTGGCTCCTTCTTTGTCTTTCCTGTATAATATCAGTTTATGAAGAAAAAGGTGTTTTCTATTCTGATTATTGCATTGCTGCTTCTTGTATCCTGCGCAAAAAAGGATGCTTCACAACCCTCGGATGAGGTCAGAATAGGCGTGGCACAGGACTTTGACAGTCTTGATCCCCACCACATGACTGCGGCCGGAACCAAAGAGATTCTCTTCAATGTTTTTGAAGGTCTTGTAAAACCTACACCTGAAGGGGAGATTGTTCCCGCAGTTGCATCTTCCGTGGAGAAGTCCGAAGACGGTCTTACATACACCTTTACTCTCAGGGACGGGGTGCGTTTCCATGACGGTATGGATGTTTCCGTAAACGATGTTCTCTACTCATTCAGACGCCGCATGGACGGCAAAGACAGTGCTGCAAAACTTGCGTCATTGTCCGTAATAGAAAGCATAGAGGCAAACGGCAACAGGATTGTAATCAGACTGTCCCGGCCAAGCAATGAATTTCTTGCCGCCGTAATGAATGTCTACATTATTCCCCAAAACTGCACGGATATTGAGTCCTACCCTGTGGGAACCGGGCCTTACATGTTTAAATCCAGGACATTCCAGCACAGTCTTGAACTTGTGCGCTTTGATGAATACTGGGGAAAACCGGGTAAGACGGAAAAGTTTGTCTTCAGAATTCTTGAAAGTCCTGATGCCCTTGTTCTTGCACTTCAGAGCGGGGCGGTGGACATTGTTGCCCATCTTTCCTCAGATCAGACAAAACAGCTGGATTCCGATCAGTTCAACATTCTTACAGGGAGCATGAACCTGGTTCAGGCTCTCTACATAAACAACGCGGAAAAGCCCTTTGACAACGTTCTTGTCAGGAAGGCAATGTGCCATGCCGTTGACAGAAAGGCCGTTATTGATCTTGCCTTTGACGGATACGGAATTATCCTGGGAACGTCAATGTTCCCGTCTTTTGCAAAGTACTATGTGGATGAGCTGACGGATTACTATGAATACAATCCCCAAAAGGCTAAAGACCTGCTTGCACAGGCCGGATATCCCAACGGTTTCAGCATGACAATTACGGTTCCCTCCAACTACACACCGCATGTGAATGCCGCCACTGTCATAGCGGAAATGCTCAGGGAGGTTGGAATAAATGCCTCAATTCAGCTTGTTGACTGGGGCACCTGGCTGGATCAGGTCTATACAAAGCGCAACTATCAGACAACGGTAACCGGTGTTTCAAGTGACAACATGACAGCCAGAAAGCTTCTTGAGCGTTTTGGAACTACAACCGGAAACAACTTTACAAACTACAGCAACAAAGACTATGACCGCATTCTTGCCCAGGCTCTTGCGGAGCCTGACGATGCTGTCCAGACACAGCTGTACAAGGCCCTGGAGAGGAATCTGACTGAGAATGCCGCAAATGTATACATACAGGACATGGCTGACCTTGTTGCCGTCAGAAAGAACGTAAGCGGCATTGTTTTCTATCCTCTCTACGTTCTTGATATATCTACAATCTGCAGGGAAAAATGAAGATAATACTCCGGCTTCTTCTTACAATGCTCCTTGTGTCATTTCTGACATTTGCCGCATTTGAAGCAGTGTCCGGAGACCCTGTCCGGACAATGCTGGGCACGGAGGCAACGGAGGAGCAGGCACAGGCTCTCAGATCCGAGCTTGGCCTGGACAGGCCGTTTATCCAAAGGTATTTCCACTGGGTGTCAGGTGTTTTCACGGGGAACCTGGGAATTTCTTATTCATACAGGCAGTCCGTTTCATTACTTCTGGGCTCAAAAGCTCTTGTATCACTTGCCCTGTGCATGCTCAGCTTTGCCATGATTGTTTTAATATCCATTCCGTTGGGACTTGCATCTTATAAGTACAGCGGCAGGATTCTTGATGTGGTACGCAGTATTGTTAACCAGGTGTGCATGGCCGTTCCTCCTTTTTTTACCGGGATTCTGTTCAGCTGGATATTCGGAATAGGGTTGAAACTCTTTATACCGGGTTCATCTCCCGGGTTTGTCCATCTGTTTTTTGCCGCCCTCTGCATAGCCATTCCCAGAATAGCCATGACGGTAAGACTTCTGAGGTCCACTGTTGTCTCGGAAATGAACAAGGCCTATGTCAGAACCGCCATAAGCCGTGGAAATGACAGATCTGCGGTTCTCAGAAAGCATGTTCTGAAAAACTCTCTTGTCAGCGTAATAAGCTTTCTGGGTCAGACTTTGGCAGAGTTGGTAGGAGCAACAATTGTTGTTGAACAGGTAATGGGAATTCCGGGGCTGGGAAGGTTTCTTGTCTCATCAATTCTTCACAGAGACTATCCTGTTAACCAGGCCATAGTCCTGATTCTTTCATTCTGGGTTGTTCTTTCAGGTGTGATTGCAGACCTTGTGAACAGTGCAATAGACCCCAGAATCAAACTCTCCGGGGAGGGAAGACAGCTGTGAAGAAAGCCGGGATTATTATCACCGCCATATTGTTCCTCCTTGCAATTGCAGGCTCAATCCGGACCCCTTATTCCCATACGGCGGTAAGCTATGACAGGCTCCAGGGGCCGTCCGGCTCTCATCTGTTGGGAACGGACAACTTCGGAAGAGACATCCTGAGCCGCATAATGAAGGGTCTTGGAACTACAATGACGGTAGCACTTCTTACCGTTGCAACCGGTGCCCTGCTTGGAACTCTTATAGGGGCGGTTACCGGCTACTACGGAGGCTGGGTGGACCGGGTGCTTATGCGGTTTAATGACGCAGTTACCGCCTTTCCCACCTTTCTTCTGGCCCTTTTGATAGTAAGTCTGGTAGGTCCCGGCTCAAAGTATTCTGTTGTCATTGCACTCTCCCTGGTCTTTATCCCGGGCTTTGCACGCGTAATGAGGACGGAGTATGCCTCTCTTGCCTGCCGGAATTTTGTTATAAGTGCCCGCCTTATGGGAGCCGGACACCTGCGCATAATGTTCTGTTATCTGCTTCCCAACACCATGCGTGTTCTTCTTCCTGCACTGACAATAGGCTTCAACAACGCCGTGCTTGCAGAGGCGGGACTGAGTTTTCTGGGAATAGGAGTCTCCCCTCCGGAGGCATCGCTGGGCTACATGCTCAGCGAATCGCAGAGCCTGATTGTCTCGGCTCCATGGTATGTGCTGAGTGTGGGGCTTACAATTATTCTTCTTGTGTTCGGGGTGGGACTGATAGGAGAAGGGAGCAGGGCCGATGCTTGAAATCAAAGACCTTCATGTCAGATTCAATGAAAGTTCCCGTGAAGCTGTGGGCGGCATATCCCTTCATATCAATGAAGGTGAGATTGTGGGCCTGGTAGGTGAAAGCGGAAGCGGAAAGACAGTTACCGCCATGAGCATTGCCGGCCTTCTTCCGAGACGGCGCTGC
>CAMZGJ010000115.1 GCA_947306375.1 uncultured Spirochaetales bacterium | reverse complement strand
GGACCTACAAATGCAATCTTATCCCCGTTGTTCACTGTAAGGTTCAGATTGTCCAGAATCTTTACACCGTCAATGCTCTTGCAGAGATCTTTGATTTCAAGTATGTTTCTGCCGCACTCCCTGTTGGGCTTGAAGGCCACGTATGGGAATCGCCTGCTGGAAGGCATTATATCGTCAACAGTAAGCTTGTCTATAAGCTTCTTTCTGGATGTGGCCTGGCGGGCCTTTGCAACGTTGGATGAAAAGCGCAGTATGAATTCCCTGAGCTCTGCAATCTTCTCTTCCCTTCTCTTTTTCTCATCCTTGGCCTGTTTTGCGGCAAGCTGGCTGGACATGTACCAGAAGTCGTAGTTACCCACGTAGAGCTGGATTCTGCCGAAGTCCACGTCTGCAATGTGGGTACAGACGGTATTCAGGAAGTGTCTGTCATGGGAGACCACAATGACAGTGTTGTTGAAATCCATGAGGAAGTCCTCAAGCCAGTGGATGCTTTCAAGATCCAGGTGGTTTGTGGGCTCATCCAGCAGCAGGATATCAGGGTTTCCGAACAGGGCCTGTGCAAGAAGGACGCGGACCTTAATAGAGTCCTCAACATCAGACATGAGCTTTTCATGCATTGAAACGGGAATTCCCAGGCCGTCAAGAAGCACTCCGGCATCTGCCTCGGCCTCCCAGCCGCCCAGTTCTGCAAACTCAGACTCAAGTTCTGCAGCCTTTATACCGTCTTCCTCGGAGAACTCCTCCTTGGCATAAATGGACTCACGTTCCTTCATAACGTCATATAGCTTTTTGTAACCCATAATTACGGTGTCCATAATGCTGTAATTATTGAAGGCAAAGTGATCCTGTCTGAGAACTGCCATTCTCTGGCCCGGCGTGATTATTACTTCTCCGCTGTCCGGCTCAATCTCTCCTGAGAGGATTTTGAGGAATGTGGACTTTCCGGCACCGTTGGCACCTATAATGCCGTAACAGTTTCCCGGAGTGAACTTTATGTTCACATCTTTGAACAGCACCTGAGTTCCGTAGGAAAGCGAAATCTTGGAAGCAGTAATCATTCAAACACCTCTATAAAACAAAAGCGCTGCATTACACAGCGCCTTTTTTAGTTCCAAGGGGAATCGAACCCCTGTTTAGAGACTGAGAATCTCCCGTCCTAACCCCTAGACGATGGAACCATTTGGCTGGGATGGAGGGATTCGAACCCCCAAAGGCAGAACCAGAATCTGCAGTGTTACCATTACACTACATCCCAAATTGGACTATTGGATATTACAAATTCCTATAGATAATGTCAAGGATAAATATCAGGCCTTCTTGAAAGCCGCAACACGGGCACTTGCACTGAGGTCCATGCCGGAAACAATTCCGTCTTTCAGATAGCGGTAACCCAAACCGGCAACCATGGCACCGTTGTCGGTGCAGAGCTTAAGAGACGGGAAGGAAACCTCACAGCCCTGCTCCTCATACTTTTTCAAAGAACTTCTGACAAGGCTGTTGGCCGCAACGCCGCCTCCGGCAGAGATTCTTTTCAGTCCGGTATCTTTAAGGGCCTTATCCACATTCTTCATAAGCATGCCAACCGCAACACGCTGGAAGCTTGCCGCAATGTTTTCCGGAGTTGCAGGTTTTCCGGTGGAGAACATATCAAGCTGGTTGATAACTGCCGTCTTGAGACCGCTGTAGGAAAGGTCATATGGATGGTAGCCCTTTGAAAGGTCAGGGCCTGAGAAACGGAAGGCCATGGGGTCTCCGTTCTGTGCAAGACGGTCAATCATTACCCCGCCCGGATAACCAAGACCGTAGTGCTTTGCAACCTTATCAAATGCCTCTCCTATTGCATCATCTATGGTTGTTCCAAGAACCTCAACGCTGTCATAACTGTCAACACGGCAGATTACCGTGTGTCCTCCGCTGAGAAGAACTCCAAGGTAAGGATACTCAAGCGGATGCTCAATCTGAGGGGCATAAAGATGCGCCCTGATATGATCTATGCCGATAAGGGGAATATCCAGGGAGGCTGCAAGTCCTTTTGCAAAGTTAACTCCTACAAGAAGTGAGCCAAGAAGACCGGGCCTGTTTGTAACTGCAACGGCATCAATGTCCTCTTTGGTTAACCCGGCCTGCATGAGTGCCGCCTGAACCACCTGGCTAATCCACTGGGTGTGAAGCCTTGAAGCAAGTTCCGGTACAACACCGTCAAAGGGACGGTGAAGCTCAATCTGAGTGGCAATTACATTTGAAAGGATTCTGTTTCCGTCTGCAACAACTGCAGCACTGCATTCATCACAGGATGTTTCAATACCAAGAACGTTCATAAAGTTCAGAACTCTTCTTCCTGTTCAAATTCCTCAAATACAGGGGTTCCGGAAAGCCTTCCGGCAAAAAACATTGTCATGAGCCTCTGCTGCTGTGAATCAGGAGCGGCATCTTCTATGAAGGACGCAAGCTCCCTGCTTACGGGAAGACCGTAGACATTTGCACCATGGCGGGGTTTCTTCATAAGGAACCTGTTATCCTGAACCTGGTCCCTGTTGATCAATGTTGTATTGTTCATATCAATAAAATAAACAATCTCCGTATCCGGGTCAAATTATAGCCAAAAAAGGGAATTGAACCCTTGACCTGCTCATTACGAGTGAGCTGCTCTACCCCTGAGCTATTTTGGCATGTCCGAAGTGGCCTTCCTGATTGCGTTGAATGTTGCATCGCTTATAACGTGCTCCACCCTGCAGGCATCTTCCTCCGCAATCTTATGGTCCACTCCAATGCTTTCAAGAAGTCTGGTAATTAACTGATGTCTCTCGTAAACCTTCCCGGCAACCTCACGGCCTGTCTCCGTAAGAGTCAGATAACCATTCACATCCGTGTTTATATACCTTGCATTTCTGAGAATGCTCAGTCCCCTGCTGACCGAAGGTTTTGAGTAACCCATTCTCTCTGCAACATCTATTGCACGGACATGTTCAAGTTTCCCGGAGAGTACAAGAATTGTCTCAAGGTACATCTCACCCGATTCCTGAAGTTTCATAGCATTAGAATACAAAAAAACGGGTTGCTGTTCAATAAGCAACCCGTTTTAAAGACTTATCCTTAATTACTGGATTGCAGCCTGTGCTGCTGCAAGTCTGGCAATGGGCACTCTGAACGGTGAACATGAAACATAGTTCAGTCCCACCTGCTGGCAGAATGCAATTGTCTTGGGATCTCCGCCGTGCTCACCGCAGATACCCAGCATGATGTCGGGTCTTACGGAGCGGCCGAGCTTTGCTGCCATGCTCAGAATCTTACCTACGCCGTCAACATCAATTGTTGCAAACGGATCATATTCATAGAACTGCTTGTCAGTATCGTTGACATAGTGGCCCAGGAATGAACCTGCATCGTCTCTTGAGAAACCGCAGGTCATCTGAGTAAGGTCATTTGTACCGAAGCTGAAGAACTGTGCATGCTTTGCAATCTCATCTGCTGTGATTGCTGCTCTGGGAACCTCAATCATGGTACCGATCTCATATCTGACGCTCTTACCTGTTTCCTTGAAGATGCTCTGGATAACTTCCTCAGCATGTTCTTTACAGAAAACAAATTCCTTGTAGTTTCCTACCAGCGGGATCATGATTTCCGGGAATACGGAAATGCCCTTGTTCTGGACATTGATTGCAGCCTCGATAATTGCTCTGACCTGCATCTTAAGAATTTCCGGATATA
>CAMZGJ010000114.1 GCA_947306375.1 uncultured Spirochaetales bacterium | reverse complement strand
CTTACTGAGCCCGTTACGGTACGTGTGGGGTTTGTAACTTCCTTTATGCCGTAGACCTCTCCGCGCTTACACCTGTTGCCTGATACGGAAATCTTGTCTTCTTCAATTGTTACAGTGAGGCTGCATCCGAAGGGGCAGTTTATACAAGTCAGTTTTCTTTCCATAGCTTTTTCACAAACTCAGCGGCGTAAAAGCCTGCCGTTTCAGCCTCCTCCGATACATGGTCCACAAGATCATGGACATGAAGAACGTTACCGCAGCTGAAGATTCCGGGGACGGAGGTTTCAAGGTTGTCCCCAACCACTGCTCCGCCTGTCTTGGAATCAAGCTTTACGCCGGCACTTTTGGACAGCTCATTCTCAGGGATAAGCCCCACACTGAGAAGAAGCGTGTCACATTCATAATGCTCCTCCGTTCCGGGAATGGGCCTGAGGTCAGGTCCCACCTGTGAAATATCCACCCCGGTTACTCTGTTTTTGCCGTAAACACGGGTTACGGTGTGGCTTAACTTAAGGGGAATGCCGTAGTCCTCCAGACACTGGACTATGTTGCGTTTAAGACCGCCGGATTTGGGCAGAAGCTCTGCAACAAGCTCCACCTTTGCCCCCTCCAGGGTGAGTCTTCTGGCCATTATGAGGCCTATGTCTCCGGAGCCCAGGACAACAACCCTGTTTCCCACTTTATAACCTTCAATGTTCATAAGGCGCTGTGCCGTTCCGGCTGTGTAAATGCCGGCTGGTCTGTAACCTGCAAGATTCAGAGCACCGCGCGGTCTTTCACGGCAACCCATGGCAAGAATTACGGCATCTGCCTTTACTGTTACGGTACCTTCCTGTGAGTTGACATAAGTTACTTCACGCTCTGCGCTTATGTGGGTAACCATGGTGTTGAGTTTGAACTCAATCCCCGCTTCAAGTACCCGGTCAATGTACCGTTGGGCGTACTCGGGGCCGGTCAGCTCCTCTTTGAAAGTGTGAAGTCCGAACCCGTTGTGGATGCACTGGTTGAGTATGCCGCCAAGACGGCAGTCACGCTCAAGGATGAGAACTTTGTCAGCGCCGTTCTCCTTTGCACTGAGAGCGGCCGCAAGCCCGGCGGGGCCTCCTCCTATAATTACAATCATCTGAGCATCTCCGACCCCGGGCGGTTCTTGCATACTTCTTCCATGGGTATGCCCAGTTCTCTTGAAAGTATTTCCATGGCCCCGGGGGTGCAGAAACCCGCCTGACAGCGGCCCATGCCCTGGCGCACCCTTCTCTTTATGCCGTCAAGACTTCTGGCTCCGGGGTTGCGCCTGATTGCATCCACAATCTGATCCTCTGTTATATTCTCACACCGGCAGACCACACTGCCTCCGCCTGAAACAAAGCCCTTCCTGGTGGGTATGAAATTCTTCTTTTTGCTGTAACCATACTTTTCTGCAATCAGGTCAGAGAGATACTCCCCTATGGCCGGCGCAGAGGACAGGCCGGGAGACTCAATTCCGGCACAGTCATAAAAGCCTTCACAGTCCTCAGCCTCTCCTATGATGAAGTCACCGTCCGAGGGGTGGACACGCAGGCCTGCAAAGCTTGTGATCATTTTATTGTATGGGATATCCGGCACGCTCTTAAGTGCCCGTGCTTTTACATCTTCCATGCCCTCAAGAGTTGTCTCATTGGCCTCTTTGTCCGGAATATCCTGAGCGTTGGGGCCAACCAGCAGGTTGCCGTGGACGGTTCTTGTTACAAGAACGCCCTTGCCGTACGGACCGGGCAGTTGAAAGATTGTGGATGAAACCAGGTTCCCAACTTCCTTATCAAGAAGCACGTACTCACCGCGCCTTGGAACAATCTCAAGTTTACCCTCACAGACCATGTTGTGGATTCTGTCTGCATACACACCGGCGCAGTTGACCACACTCTTAGCGCTGCAGCAGTCCCTGTCCGTTCTGACGGTGAAACAGGAGCCGGTTTTTTCCACGGAGCTTACACTCTGAAGAAAGACAAACTCAACACCGTTTGCAGCGGCGTTTTCAGCAAGGGCAATTGTTAATGAGAAGGGACAGACTATGCCGGAAGCGGGAGCCCACAGGGCTGCAACTGCAGATGCAGAAACATTTTTCTCCTTCCTGTGCAGTTCCTCCGCACTCAGTATTTCCAGGCCCTCAACACCGTTTTCAATGCCGCGCTCATACAGTTTCCTAAGCTCTCCCATGTCCGCCTGATCAAAGCAGAGGACCAGGGCTCCGTTGTTCTCATACGGAAAATCAAGCTCTTCCGACAGGGACTTCATCATCCGGCTTCCGCGGACATTCATACGTGCCTTCATGCTCCCGGGAAGTGCGTCAAAACCGGCATGCACAATGCCGGAGTTTGCCTTGCTGGAGCCGGAGCACACGTCTTCTTCTTTTTCTATAACAAGAATCTTCAAATCATAACGGGACAGATAGCGGGCAACGGCACATCCGGTCACTCCCGCCCCTATTATGACAACGTCATACTGATTCATATTCTTTGTACCACTTTGCAAATGCGCTAAGTCCTGTGCGCAGAGATGTTGATGGCTTGAAACCAAAGTCCCGCTCCAGGGCGGAGGTGTCTGCGTATGTTGCAGGAACGTCTCCCGGCTGCATGGGAACAAGCTCCTTGTGTGCTTCAAAATCAAAGTCCGCGGGAAGCACGCCTGCTGCAACCAGCTCCTCAGAGAGAATCTGAACAAAGTCCAGAAGGCTCTCCGGCCTGTTGTTGCCAATGTTGTAAACCCTGTACGGGGCAAGCGGCAGACCGTCCTCCCCGTCAGCCTTCTCAGGAGCCTTCTGCATAACAAGTTCCACACCGCGGACAATGTCATCAATGTAGGTAAAATCCCGCAAACAATTTCCGTAGTTGAAGATTTTTATGGTCTCCCCTTTTATAAGCTTGTTTGTAAAACTGAAGTAGGCCATATCCGGTCTTCCGGCCGGGCCGTACACTGTGAAAAACCGCAGCCCGGTGGACGGAA
The DNA here is from genome assembly GCA_947306375.1 of uncultured Spirochaetales bacterium. GTDB lineage: Bacteria > Spirochaetota > Spirochaetia > Sphaerochaetales > Sphaerochaetaceae > RUG14846. The sequence continues at coordinate 797 of CAMZGJ010000114.1, read as the reverse complement.
TATTGTACAGTTTTGAATAGGCATGAGCCAGAAGCTCATTGCTCTTTTTTGTTGCGGCATAAAGAGAAACGGGATTGTCCACCTTATCCTCGACCGAGAACGGAACCTTCTTGTTGCCTCCGTAGACGGAAGAGGAAGACGCGTAGACCAGGTGCTCCACCGGATACTTCCTGCACGCCTCAAGAATGTTGAAAAACCCGATTATATTGGACTCAATATACACATCCGGATTTGTAATGGAATACCTCACCCCGGCCTGGGCGGCAAGGTTCACCACAATATCAAAACGGTACTTCTCAAACAGGGAAAACAGCAGCCTGCGGTCCGCAAGATTGCCCCGGACAAACTCATACGTGCCGTCAAAGCCGGATTCCGGCTTTGACGATTTCTCCAGCTCCCCCAGTCTGTATTCCTTAAGTGAAACATCGTAATAGTCATTCACGCTGTCAAAGCCCACAATCACTGCACCGTGAGTGTCCTTAAAGAGCTTTTTTACAAGATTGGAGCCTATGAACCCGGCAGAACCGGTGACAAGTATGCGTTTGTTATCAAGCATGATTAATCCCTTCTGAACAGATCCCTGGTGTAGACCTTGTTTGCAACATCGCCGAGGGCGGCGTCAAAGCGGTTGGCAAGTATTACGTCCGCCTGAGCCTTGAAGGCGGCCAGGTCATTGACCACCCTGCTTCTGAAGAATTCCGAGCCGTCTTCAAGCGTGGGCTCGTAGATGATAATGGGAATGCCCTTGGCCTTGATGCGCTTCATCACCCCCTGGATTGCAGAGGCGCGGAAGTTGT
>CAMZGJ010000113.1 GCA_947306375.1 uncultured Spirochaetales bacterium | reverse complement strand
CACTGGGAGCCGGAGCCGGAACCTTCCACCTCATGGGCGCAGAGTCCGTGGGACCGGTTAAGGGAAAGCTCACCCCCAAGACCCAGACCACCGCAATGTGGCTGTGGGGCATATACTTCGGCTTTACCGTACTTGAAACGGCCATGCTGTACTTCGGAGGCCTGAGCCTGTACGATGCCGTAACGGTCTCCTTCTCCACCCTGTCAGCCGCAGGTTTCTGCGTAAAGAACGCCAACATAGGCGCGTTCAACTCGGCATACGTGGAGAACGTGGTCATTGCCTTCATGATTATTTCCGGTGCAAACTTTGCCCTGTACTACAAGGCCTTCACCGGCAAGATCAGAGACCTGTTTAAAAACACGGAGCTTCACTGGTATCTTTTCATCATCTTTTTCACTTCCCTTCTGGGTGCAACCTATCTTGTACAGACGGGAGTCTTCACCTCAATTGAGGTGGCACTCAGAAAGATGATGTTCCACATAGTCTCTATAATAACCACCACGGGCTTTGCCACCGCGGACTACACGCTCTGGCCCACCTTCCCCGTAATGCTGCTCATGCTGGTAACCTTTGTGGGCGGCTGTGCGGGTTCCGCAGGCGGCGGAATGAAGGTTGTAAGAATCTCCGTTGTCTGTAAGAGCGGCCTTCATGTAATAAAGAAGAGAATTCACCCCGCAGCGGTTTACCAGATGAGAGACAGTGACGGAATTGTTGAAGATTCACTTATTCATTCAATCTTCTCGTTTGTTGCCGTCTACATCATTACCTGGCTTCTGGGTTCCATTGTAATCTCACTGACCGGCCATGACCTTCTGACCTGCCTCTCGGCTACCCTGCTCACACTGGGAAATATAGGAATAGGATTCGGTAACATTGGTCCCACGGGAAGTTTTGCAATGTTCCCGCTGTGGTCCAAGTGGGTGTTCAGCTTTCTCATGATGGTGGGAAGACTTGAGCTGTTCACAGTCTACGTAATCTTCTCAAGAGCTTTCTGGAAGCGCTGACAAACGCCTGGGGCAACAGCTGGCGGAAAACAGTTAAAGTACTCTGAACTTTCTCTCTGCAACAACCTGATCAATCTCTGTTATGCGGACATCCTCAATGTGTATATGGGGCTGGCTTTTGAGTTTGAGAACAAGTTTTCTCAAACACGCCAAAGTGCCCTGGGCCTCCATCTCCACGGAGCCGTCAGGGTTGTTTCTCACCCACCCTGTCAGATACAGTTCCCTGCTGAAATACAGCGCGGTGTATCTGAAGCCCACGTGCTGGACTTTGCCCGTGAAAAGAATATGCCATCTTGCCGTGTTGTCCATACCCGGCATTATAACACAAAAAGAAAAGGCCGCAGTGCTTAAAACTTGCTTAATGCATGGCTGCGGCCTGTTTACTGACTGAAGAACGTCAGATTGTGTTTATGTCGCTCATCAGTTCGGAAAGGACACGTTCCCTGCAAACTGCAACGTTTGTATCGCGGACCTTCTGTCTCAGAGGCAGAACGGCACGCGGTGAAACGCTCAGCTCATCAATACCGATTGAAAGGAAGGTCTCCGTAAGTGAGAGGTCTGCTCCCAGTTCTCCGCAGATACCCACCCAGATTCCGTTCTTGTGTGCGTTGTCACAGACAAGCTTCAGAAGCCTGAGAACTGCAGGATGGTGGGGATTGAAGAATCTGCCCAGATCTGCGTTCTGTCTGTCACATGCAAGAGTGTACTGTGTAAGGTCGTTTGTTCCGCATGAGAAGAAGTCAACTTCCTTTGCAAGACGGTCACTCATGACTGCGGCTGCGGGAGTCTCAATCATAATGCCCAGCTCAACGTCGTTGCTGAAGGCCTTTCCTTCTGCGGTAAGCTCAGCCTTGACGCGTTCACACATCTTCTTGGCTTCCTTGACTTCCCATACGCTTGTGACCATGGGGAACATGATGGAAAGCTTTCCGAATGCGCTTGCGCGGTAGAGGGCCCTGAGCTGTGTGCGGAAAATCTCCGGACGGTTGAGACAGATACGCAGTGCGCGGTTGCCCATTGCCGGGTTTTCCTCCTTGGGCAGGTCAAAGTAGTCAATCTGCTTGTCTGCACCTATGTCCAGGGTGCGGATAACAACTTCCCTGCCTTCCATGTCTGAGAGAACCTTCTTGTAGGCCTCAAACTGGTAGTCCTCCGTGGGATAATCATCACAGTTCAGATAGAGGAACTCTGAGCGGAACAGACCAATACCGCCTGCATCGTTGCCAAGAACCGGTGCAACGTCATCGGGGCTGCCAATATTGCAGTAGATACGGATTGTGTGGCCGTCCTTTGTCTTGTTGGGCTTGCCCTTCAGAAGCTCCAGCATCTCGCGCTGCTTTTTAAGCTCTTCCATCTTGGAAACCATGAGGTTTCTCGTAGCCTCGTCGGCATCAATAATGACTTCACCCTTTGTGCCGTCAATAATGACCTCACGGCCTGCATACTCGGCCTTAACCTGCTTTCCTACTCCGATAATTGCGGGAATTCCCATAGTACGGGCAAGAATTGCGGTGTGGCTTGAGCCGCTGCCGCCCTCGGTTACAAAGCCCAGAATCTTGCTCTTGTCCAGCTGGACCGTTTCACTGGGTGCAAGGTCATCAGCAATAAGGATTACGGGAACGGGAGAATCAATACCGCCCTGTACGGCTCCGGTGAGGATGCCTATAATCCTTGAAGATACGTCCTTGACATCTGCAGAGCGTGCCTGCATGTAGGGGTCGTCCATATTGGCAAACATATCCGCAAACTGTGCGGCGGTGTCGGAAACTGCAGCCTCCGCATTAAGTTTGTCATCCTGAATCAGGCCCTGGATTGCCTCCTCGTAGTCAAGGTCCTCAGCCATCATCTGGTGGGTCTCAAAGAGGAATGCGGCGCTGTCTCCTGCTTCCACCCTGGCCTTCTCAGCCAGTTCTCCAAGCTGCTCAACGGCCTTTGCCTGAGCCGCCTTGAATCTCTCCCACTCTGCCTGAGTATCTTTGACTGTTGTGCGGCTGATGGAGCTCTTTGCACGCTGATAGAAATAAAGCGGGCCCAGAGCCACACCTGTAGATACGCCTTTTCCCTGGATTGAAATCATGTCCGGCCTCCTGTGCGGGGATTAAAGATTTGCCTTGAAGAATGCCTCAAGTTCGGAAGCGGCCTTCTCTTCATCTGCGCCGTCCACCGTAACCTTGATTGTGTCACCCTGCTTGATACCCATACCCATAAGGGCCATGAGCTTGAGAGCATTGACTTCCTTCTCACCCTTGCAGATCATGACGGTTGAGGTGTACTTCTTGATTTCCTTTACCAGCAGTCCTGCGGGACGTGCGTGAATTCCTACGGGATCCTTGATTGTGTATTCAAATGTCTTCATGTTTTTTCCTCCAGATAAAATAATCTGCCGCCCGCATGAACGGGCGGCCATTTACTCAGCCGCAGACCACTTCTTCCAGGTCTTCGGAGTTTGTAAGAAGAACAGCTACGGTTTCGTTGTAACCTGCAGCCTTGATCTTTGCAATGTCAAAACGGATGACGGGCTGGCCTGCCTTGACCTTATCGCCTTCGGCTACCAGGCACTCAAAGCCCTCTCCCTTCATGTTGACCGTGTCCACACCAACGTGGATGAGCAGTTCCATGCCGTTGCTCTCAAGGCCTACGGCGTGCTTGCTTTCTGCAACTGAAGTGACTGTGCCGTCAAACGGGGCCACTACAAGGCCTTCCTCGGGGACAACGCCTACGCCGTCACCCAGAACGCCGGATGCAAATGTGTTGTCGGGAATGTCCTCGCGCTTTACAACCTTGCCTTTGACGGGC
>CAMZGJ010000112.1 GCA_947306375.1 uncultured Spirochaetales bacterium | reverse complement strand
GATGAGTGTTTGCTCAGAGGCCGTAATGACGGACAGTGCCCTCTCATCCGTTGCAAGGACCTTCCTCAACGATGCAGCCGTTTACTCCGCCGTCACGGAATATGACAGCACCTTTGCCTATCCTCCCCTTTTTGAGAATTACGCAAAGATTCTGGTTGCAAACGGAGCAAAGGGCAAAGCACAGTATGAATCCTATCTCCATGATGCGCTTCTGTTTGTGAGTACGGACCGGATGCTCTCAGATGCCGGAAAAGCCTTTGAGACGCTGGGTATTGCTTATGATTTTTCAAAAACAGAGGCAATTGTAAACAACACCGCCGCAAGGGTCCCGAAAACGGATGTGCCTCTTACCGGCACCGGAGCGGACACCCTTGAGGCAAGGGACGGCTCCTTTGCGTTGCAAGGGGTGAAGATAAACGGGTCATTCTCAATGGCCTCCGAAACAATCAGTGAAAAATTGTGGCGGCAGTTCACGGAGGAAACAGCCTACAATTCAGATGATCTCTACTACCTTGCAGGCGTAGGCTCCTCTTCTTCAACACCTGTACGAAACATAAGCTACCGCAGTGCGCAGGCCTTCTGTGCATGGCTCTCGGAGAAAACCGGAAGAAATGTGTTCATTCCCTCCGAGGAGCAGTGGCGTACGGCTTTCAAGGCATCCGACGGGAAGTTCGGGAAGACACTTGTTCCCACAACCTCTTCGGACGCAAACGGCGGACTCAGAGCAATGGCAGGCGGACTGTGGGAATTCACTTCCACCTGTTACGTGCCTTACGAGGCATTCTACGGGTCAGCCGGAATTCAGGACAGATTGGCAGAGCTTGATATAGATGCGGATATCATAATCAAGGGCGGAAGCTACATTACCTCCCCTGATTCGGTTACGTCGGAAACAGACGGCCTCATTCCCAAGGATTTTTGCAGTGATTACACCGGCCTGAGACCGGCGTGGATTTGATACTATGGCGGATGACGTAAAAATTTTACAGACAAATAAAAAAGCCTACTTCAACTATGAAATGTTGGAGGACATTGAAGCAGGTATTGCTCTGGCGGGGACCGAAGTGAAGTCCCTGAGACAGGGCAGATTCTCGTTTGCTGATTCATATGCAAAGATAACAGGAACGGGACTCATGCTTGTAGGTTTCTCAATTCAGCCGTATGACAAAGGATCCATATTCAATCATCAGAACGACAGGGACAGAAGACTTCTTGTACATAAACAGGAACTAAGACGCCTGAAGAGAAAGGTTGAGGAAAAAGGTCTTACTCTTGTACCCACAAAAGTCTACCTTAAGGGCAACCTTGTTAAAGTCCAGATTTCTCTCGCCCGCGGTAAGGCGGTTCATGACAAGAAAGATGCCATAAGGGAAAGAGACCTGGACAGACAGGCTAAAAGAGAAGCCAAAGAATACAGGTTCTGAGCACCCCGGAATCACACCTCAAGTTTTACATCAGATATTTCTTTATCGATAACCTCATACTTGGATAATAATTTATTGTACCCAAGCAAATTGTCATGCGCAAATAACTGCTCTTTCCAAAGAAACTGGTATGAACTTTACAAATCCGGAACTGCAATAAATCAAAAATAAGGAAGGATGAAAATGCAGTTTCCCCGCATAACTTATAGAAAAAAATTGCTGCTTGAAAGGGAGTTAAGAACCACATGAAGATAGGAACAAAAGTGGACAAGATGCTTAAGAGTCCTGAGAACACTGATCTCAGGAGAGAAGTTGAAGATGAAGTACTCAGACTGAGTTATTTTATTCCTCAGAAAGAATTCGGCCTCAAGGAGGAGGATGCCGGGGAGTTTGTTCTTGAAATGACTTCCGTTATAGATGAGATATTTGAAAAATACAGACCCGAATCATCCTCTTTCATAACCTACCTGTACATTATCCTGGAACACGGCGTACGGAGATTCTACAGGAAGAAGAAGGAAAGAGAGCTCATGGAAAGTGCGGCTGTAACGGAATACACCCCGCAGTGCCTCATGGATCTGACTGCTGCCCTGGAGCAGGAGAAACGGGTGGAAAGAAAGCTTTCCTATGTAATGATGAAAAAGCTGTTCTACTCATTCATGAAACACCCGGACTATCACAAGAAGTTCTTCATTCTTGCCATGTCATATCTTCCTCTTATGGAGTATACAAGCGTTTCCTGTATCTGCAGGAGCTTCAGGTTCAACCATAGGGAAACCATGATTCTCTGCAGCGAACTGAGGGAGAAATGCATGAAAAAGGTATCAAGAAAACAGAGTCTTGAGACCAGGAGAAACACCTGGTGGACAAAGGCCAATGCCGGCCGGTATATGACGGCTTCCGACAATGAGCAGGATATTGAGAAGTACAGGGGAAGATTCATGAACAGGGTAAAGGATCTTGAGAGATTTTCTCCCAAGGTGCCTTACAGAATAATTGCACAGACGCTCGGAATGACGGAGAAGAACACCTCCGCCATAAGCCGGGAAATGAGGAACTTCCTGCTGTGGATGTTTGAGGGATGCGGTCAGCTTCCTGATTCCGTATTCCGCAGCAAGACCATGTCCCGCCGCCTGTACATGGATCTGAGAAACGGCAAATGGAAGGAGCCCGTGTCGGACTGGGGACTGTTGCCTGAGCTTTTCCCGTCAAGCGCCTTCATCTGTACCGTGTTCACAGAACAGGCCAAATGATTTATCCTCTATAGACATGGATATTTTGCTTGCCAGTTCAAACAGCCACAAAAAGGAGGAGCTCAACCTCCTCCTTTCTCCTCATAGAATCTTTATCCCCACGGACTTCAATATCAACTTTGATGTTGAGGAAACGGGCACCACGTTTGAAGAAAATGCCATGCTCAAGGCACGGGCTCTGCTCAGCCTTTCAGAGGGTATTACGGACATGCCCGTCCTTGCGGACGATTCCGGACTCCTGGTGGATGCCCTGCCGGGCGAACTGGGAGTTCACACTGCCCGTTTCGGGAGTCCGGACGGCACGACCCTTCTTACGGCGGCGGAAAAGAACATTCTGCTCACACAAAGGATGAAGGGACTTGAGAAGGCAGAAAGAGGGGCACGCTTTATCTGTGTTCTGACAATGCTCTTCCGTGACGGCAGTGAAATCACGGTCAAGGGCGTTTCCGAGGGGAGCATTCTGGAAGAACCCGAGGCCGTGGGAGGCTTCGGGTACGATCCTGTTTTCTTCAACAATGAGGCCGGATGCTCCAACTACGCCCTGGGAAAGGACAAGGGCAGATTCAGCCACAGGGGAAAGGCCGTGAGGCTGCTGCTGCAGGAGCTGGAGAACAGGAGCTGAAGATGGTTACAACCATTCCCGTCTGCGGTTTCATAGATGAGAACTCCTACCTCTTCTCCGACCCTCAAAGCGGCTGCGGTTTTCTCATAGACCCGGGTGCGGAGGACGAGGAGATTCTTGATGTCATAAGACAGAAGAACTGCACAGTCCGCGCAATTCTCCTCACCCACGGCCATTTTGACCACATAGGTGCGGTTAACGAACTGAGAAAAGTTCTCAACGTTCCGGTCTATGCCCATGAGAACGCCCCGGCATACCTTGAGAATGAAGCTTACAACCTCTCCCCCGTTCCGTTAAGAGTTGAAAACATAATACCCGTGAAAGACGGAGAGGTGATAAGCCTTCCCGAAAACCCTTCATATAACCTCAAGGTCATATACACCCCGGGACATACGACGGACAGCGTTGTGTATTACTGCGATGCCCGGGGTCTGGCCTTTACGGGAGATACAATCTTCTGCGGATCCTACGGTAACCCCAATTTTCCCGGCGGAAACATAAGAACCCTGTTTGACAGCATAAAAAACCGTATCCTCA
>CAMZGJ010000111.1 GCA_947306375.1 uncultured Spirochaetales bacterium | reverse complement strand
AAGGCAATGGTTTCAGCAATCCTGATTCTCACCCTTGCATGGACACTCAAGGCAATGACAGACAGCCTTGGTGCAAAGGAATTCGTTGCAGGTCTTGTTGCCTCATCAGCAGGCGGAATGCAGGGTCTGCTTCCGGCAATCATCTTCCTTATTGCAGTAGGTCTCTCCTTTGCAACGGGAACAAGCTGGGGAACATTCGGAATCCTCATTCCCATTACCCTTGCAGTCTTCCCCGCAGAGAGCACAATGGGCGTAATCTGTGTTTCAGCCTGTATGGCCGGTGCGGTTTGCGGCGACCACTGCTCACCCATTTCCGATACAACAATCATGTCATCGGCAGGTGCACAGTGTGACCACGTAATCCACGTTTCAACACAGCTCCCATACGCACTCACATGTGCAGGTGTAAGCTTTGTCACATATATCTTTGCCGGTTTCATCCAGAATGCACTGATTGTGCTGCCCATAGGGCTTGTCCTCATGGCTGCAACAATCTTCTTCATCAGGAAGAAAACAGCCTGACGCAGCAATTGCGTCTCTTGACGGAAGTGCCGTATACTTAATAGTATATAGGCACTTCTTTTTTATTTATTGTGCAAGGAGTTTTCAGTCCGTATATGGATGATGGTAGTCAACCTCCGCTGTTGGGTTTATTTATTCTTCTAGCTGCCGCTGTCTTCAGTGCGCTTGCAGAAACAGCATTTTCATCTGTTCAGAGAACAAAAATCAAGGTCGCCTCGGACAAGGGAGACTACAGGGCCGCAAGGGCTCTCAGGATTCTGGATAACTTTGACCTTGCCGTAAGCACCCTTCTTATAATCACCAACATTTCCCATCTGGGAGCCGCCGCAATGGTAACCCTCTATGTCACAAAGACATGGGGCATGAGCGCCGTAGGTCTGAGCACAATTCTCTTCACAATATTCGTATTCTTTTCCTGTGAGCTTCTTCCCAAGTCGATTGCCAAGAAGTACAGTTTCAGAATTACAGTAGCAACGGCTTCCCTTCTCACCTTCTTCATGAAGATTCTCAAGCCGTTTGCCTCCGTCCTTACGTCCATCGGCCGCTCCATGGCTGAAAAAGTTGCGGACACCTCCGACGTTTCGGTCACCGAGGATGAGCTTCAGGACATTATTGAGGACATGACTCAGGAAGGCAGCATCTCAGAGGAGGAAGGAGACCTCATCTCATCCGCCCTTGAATTCGGAGACGTGACCGCACAAAGCATCCTGACGCCGCGCGTCGATGTCCAGGCGGTGGACGTGGATTCAGATCCGGACCAGATACTGAGTTTTGTAAAAAATACAACCCACAGCAGAATCCCTGTTTACCAGACCTCAATAGATAACATCATAGGTGCTTTGGGAATAAGAAAATACATGAAGGCCTACCTCAAGAACAGGAAGGCCCCCAGAATCAGACCTCTGATAGACAAGGTCTACTATGCCCACCAGAGCATGGAGATTCATGAGCTTCTGGATGCCATGTCAAAAAACCGCTTCAACCTTGCAGTCATTACGGACAGCTACGGCGGAACACTGGGAATAGTAACCATAGAGGACATTCTTGAGGAACTTGTAGGAGACATCTGGGATGAAAGTGACGAGGTCAGGGAGAGCATCGTCCGAAGGGACGCAAACAGATGGCTTGCGGATGCCGACTGTCCCCTTTCAGATGTTTTTGCAAGAATAGACTTCCATGATCCGGATGACGTGGAGGAGAACGAGAATATAAGCCTTGGACAGTGGTGTTTTGAGCACTTCAGTTCAATCCCTGCTAACGGAGATTCGTTTGATTACCACAACCTGCATGTGACGGTGGACAGAATTGAACACAACAGGATAATCAAGGTCCTTCTGGAGGTGCGCTCATGATGGCCGTTTACCTCCTCACAGCCGGAATCCTGGCATGCATAATCATGTCCGCCTTCTTTTCGGGCTCCGAAATGGCCCTCTCAGCCGCTAATGAGATAAGACTTGAGAATCTGACTGAAAGCGGAGACCAGAAAGCTGCAAGAACTCTTCATCTGGTAAGACACTTTGATGACATACTGTCCACAATCCTCATAGGAAACAACCTTGTGAACATTGCAGCCTCCTCCCTTGTCTCGGTTCTTGTAATCACGGCATTCGGAACTGACAGGTGGTCATGGGTGGGCACCCTCATTCTGACAATTGTTGTAATAATCTTCGGGGAGACAATTCCCAAGATAACCGCAAAGAGAAACGCAACAAGGACGGCAATCTCATTCACACCCGCCGTTTCCCTGCTCCGCATAGTCTTCTACCCCGTAACATGGGTTATTGTTGGCCTTGTCCACCTGATCATGCTCCCCCTGGGAGGCGAGAAAGAGGAAGAGGAAGACCCGGAAGAATCCGTAGAGGAGCTTCAGAACATAATTGAGACGGCAGAGGATGAGGGCATTCTGGACAGTGACGACACTGAGCTTCTTCAGAATGCAATAGACTTTGCCGAGGTATCGGCCTCGGAGGCCATGACCGCGCGTGTGGATGTCCAGGCAATAGACATTGAGGATGACTGGGCGGATATTCTAAGCTTTGTTGAGAACACCCCGTTTTCACGTATTCCCGTGTACGAATCCGGCATTGACAACATAATAGGAATAATCCACCTCAACAGGTTCCTCCAGCAGCTTGTGGACAGTGACGGCAAACCGTTTGACCTCCGCCCCATGCTCATGGAGCCCTGTTATGTCTACAAGACAATGAAGCTCCCCTCTGTTCTGACACAGATGAGAAATGCCAAACAGCATCTTGCCATAGTTACGGATGAATACAGCGGAACGCTGGGTGTTATTACCATGGAGGACGTGCTTGAACAGGTTGTGGGAGAAATCTGGGATGAGACCGACACGGTGGAAGATGAGGTCAAGGTCATTTCTGAAACAAGCTGTGAGATTGACGGAGACATGCCCATTTCCGAGTTCTTTGAACTTGAGGGTATTGACGAGGACAGCTTTGAATTTGAATCCGAGACAGTTGGCGGATGGACCGTTGAGCAGTTTGACCGCTTTCCCGAAGAGGGAGAGAGTTTTGAGTTTCAGGGTCTGAGAATTACCGTTCTCAAGATGGACGGAAGACGTGTGGACAGGGTCCTTGCTGAAAAAATCTGAAAAGGAAAGAGGCCGCCTTTTTCAAGACGGCCTCTAAGGACGGAAGAATTATTATAGAGCAGCTTAATCAGCTGTGTTTTGCTTTTCAAAATCCTTAAGGAACTTGACCAGTGCCTCAACGCCCTCCTTGGGCATTGCATTGTAAACGGATGCTCTGAGTCCGCCTACTGACTTGTGCCCCTTCAGGTTGTCATAACCTGCAGCCTTTGTTGCGGCAACAACCTCTGCATCAAGCTCTGCGCTGTCCGTGACAAACGGAATGTTCATAAGTGAACGGACATCCTTCTCAACTGTTCCCCTGAACATCCTTGAAGAATCAAGGAAATCATAGAAAACCTTTGCCTTTTCAACGTTTATCTTGTGCATTGCCTCAAGTCCGCCAAGTTTCTTGAGATACTTGAACACCTTTCCGCAGCAGTAGATTGCCCAGCAGTTGGGTGTGTTGTACATGGAGCCGTTGTCAGCATGTGTCTTGTACTGCAGATAGATGGGAAGGTCTGTCAGGTCATCTCTGATCAGGTCTTCACGGATAATGACAACAACCATTCCGGCAGGTCCCACATTCTTCTGGACACCTGCATAGATGAGACCGTAGTCAGATACATTGCAGGGTTTTGAAAGGAACATTGAGCTCTGGTCGGAAACAAGAACATGGCCCTTTGTATTTGGCAGCCTGTTCCATGTTGTGCCGTGGATTGTCTCGTTCTCACAGATGTACACGTA
>CAMZGJ010000110.1 GCA_947306375.1 uncultured Spirochaetales bacterium | reverse complement strand
ATATATGTCCGGTGCAGGGGATACCTGGTATCTTGTAACGGACAACAATAATGCTTTATGATTTTCCAAGGCACGACAATTGGGGAATAGCCTAATGGCCAGGGCACCGGGTTTTGGCTCCGGTTATGAAGGTTCGATTCCTTCTTCCCCAGTCTTCAATCCAAACGGTTTTTAAAGAGGAAGCGGCAGTATCTGTACAGGATTTTTGAGGGAAACTTCAGAAAGTCTCCGCTTCCGTCCGTTATTATGCAGTCATCATAGACGTTGAATGTGTGCATGGAGCAGTTGAACGGAGGGTTCTCAAAACTGTTCAGAACAATGTGCTCCTTTGCCTCATAACCGTCCTTTCCCGCCTTTGTCATCTCCATTATCACAGTCTGTTTTCCGTAGCGTCCGTTGCTGTCCTGCACCGGGCGGTAGAGTTTGCCGCGCCAGGTGAAGAAGGCTCCGGCAGAGCGTGCACGACCAATGTCAGAAAGAACCGGTTCCTGCTGAAATGCAGTGTAAGTCCCGCTTTCATTTCTTTTGAACACATAGAGATCTGACAGGGGATTTCTTTTCCCGCAGGCGTAGATCCAAGAACCTTCAGGGTCTTCATAGAACACCTGGTCTATCATTGGAGTCTGAGCCAGCACCTCACGTTTAATGACTTTAAAGCTGCCTTTTTCAAGAGTGTATCTGACGCACCTTCCGCTTGCAGAGGACTCAGGAGTTACTTCATAACCGCGGAAAGAGCAGAAGGGGAAGGAAAGGTGGGTGGGTTCCTTGATTACAACTCTTCTGTCCTTGAGAGTGTAAGTCTTTCTGTCCACTGTAAGCAGGGTTATTCTTCCTATTTCCTCAAAGAACAGAAACTCCTCACAGAGAACGTAGTAGTTTTCCTCATCTGAGTCCAGGAGGAAGGGGTCTGCAAAGAAACGGTCCCTGTAATTATGCTTCAGCCAGATAATGTCACCTCCGGCTATTCCGTCCGTCATGACGGAATCCAGGCCTTTGACAATGAAGCCTATATTATACACTTCTATTTTCAGGCGGTTGATCAAACCCACGATTGTCTCTCCTGTAATTCTGAAAACAATCATAGCACAATCCGGGCTGTGTGCTGTAGACATTATCATTTCTTTCCGCTATAGTCTTCTAAGAATCTAATTATGGTAATCGGACACGTGAAAACAGTCCGATGAGAGTAGGAGAATCACTATGACAATCAATGCAACACTCAGAAAGGACGATTTCGGTTCAGCAGGTTCAAGAAGGCTCATCAGACAGGGTCTCTTCCCGGCAGAAGTCTACGGCAAGGGCAAGAACATGCACATTGTCCTCAACGCACATGACTTTGACCTTGCACTCAGAAAGATCAAGGTAGGAGACAAGGTAGAGCTTGTCGTTGACGGAAAGTCCTGCAACTGCATCTTCAAGGATCTGCAGGAAAACATCATGACCGGCACACTGGTTCATGCTGATTTCCAGCTTGTATGAAGCTGATACTTGGTCTGGGCAACCCCGGCGCAAAGTACGAGCATACAAGACACAATGCAGGTTTTGACGCATTGGAACAGACGGCAGCGTTTTTTCAGACAGTACTGAAAAAGCGCTGTTTCTGTAAGTACGCCTTTGCAAAGGTTCCCGGCGGAATACTTGTCAAACCGCTGACCTACATGAACGCCAGCGGCAACATAATCAAACACTTCAGAAAATACAACATAGACCCCTGTGATATAATGGTGGTCTGCGACAACATGGATCTTGCCGCAGGCGGACTCAGGGTCAGACAGGGCGGCGGAAACGGCGGTCAGAAGGGGCTCAACAGCATTGAAGAGGCCCTGGGAAGTTCTGACTGGATAAGACTTTTCATAGGAACGGGCCGTCCGGCTGAGGGCGTTCAGGTAGTTGACCACGTCCTCTCCGTTGAAACGGATCCGGTTAAGAAGGAAGCACTTCAGAAGGCAATTGCGGACGCATCGGAGGCGGTGAGGGACTTCCTCGGAGGACAGACGGTTGCACAGTTACAGTCAAAGTACAACAGAAAGGGAATTCTCTGAAACACTGAGCCGTCTTACTGACGGATGTAAGGGGGTAAAGTACCTTGCAGCCTTCTCCGGAGGCTGCGATTCTCTTGCGCTCCTATGCCTCCTCTGCAGGGCAGCAGGAGTGGAGAACGTAAGCGCCCTCTATGTGAACAACAACCTCCGTCCTCAGGAGGAACTTGAGGCGGAAATTAAGCTAAATAAGGAAAACTGCTCAAAACTCGGAGTACATCTTGTAATTGAAAACCTGGGAGAACAGGTCAGGAATCTTGCATCACTGAGGGGAAACGGACTTGAGGAGGCTGCCAGGATCCTGCGTTACAGGGCCCTTGTGAAGACTGCCGGGGAACGCGGCTGCAGTTTTATCTGCACCGCCCACCACAGGGATGACCAGGTTGAAACTCTTTTCATGAGGAGTCTGAGAAACAGCCCGGTCACGTCCATGAGAGGCATTCCTGAAAAGAGCGTAAGAGACGGCCTGATTCTTATAAGACCGCTTCTGGACTTTCCCCGCAGAGTGCTGGAAGAGTATCTGAAGGAAAGGGGCTTATCATGGAGCAAGGACAGCACCAATGAGGACAACTCAATAGAGAGAAACCGCATCAGAAACATTGAAATTCCCAAAATGAGGCTTCTGGAACCTGATTTTGAGGAAAAACTGCTTCAAAGGCGCAATGAGGCGCTTTCAGAGTGCGGAGACTTTGAATGGGACGGCTCCTGTACCGTGAATCTGGCTTATTTCAGGTCTCTGAACAGTGCAAAACGCCTTGTTGTCCTGTACTCAATGTGGGACGCGGTAATGGACAGTCAGCTACCCTCAAGCCTTATAAATAGGGTGACTGAGGCAGTTGACTCACAGGAGATGCGCTGCATGCAGATATCGGCAAACGGTGCCGTGTTCTCGTTTGCCGGAGGACGGGAAGACAGAACCCTTGTCCTGACCTCAATGGCACTTGACGCACAGTTCAGGGACTTTGAGGTGCCTCTGGACCCGGATTCGGACGGCGTTGAGCTTCCCGGAGGCATGAGGCTGGCAATTTCGGACGGCGGCAGGAAGGAAGACATAAGGCTGGATCCGGCACTGTTCGGTCCGGATGTCCGGGTGCGTTTTTACAGGGAAGGAGACAGAATCTGCCTCAGGGACGGAACAAAAATGCTGACCCGTGTGCTCCAGGACATGAAAATACCGCCTGCTCTGCGCTTCCGGGTGCCGCTGATTACGGACAGCCTGGGTATTTGTGCGGTAATGGGAGCCGTGTGGGGAGGGCGTGACAGGATTGCAAGGCGCTTTATTTCTGCTTCGTGCGCGCGCTGTTTTACTTGTCGGAAATACTGAAAGTTAATATATTTGAACTCATGGATGAAAAAGACGAACTGAAAGAAGAGAAAACCGAAGATACGGTTGATAAAAAACATAAGAAAAAAAACGACAGTGACTCATACTGGCACCCCCGTGATTCCCATTACGGAGTAGGTAAGGACAGTAAGGAAGACAACGAGGACAGGCCTAAAAACGATTCCCCATACAGGAATCAGGGTTCCAGGAATCAGAAACCTTCAAGCCGCATAGGCGTTATTGTCATGGTTGCCCTTGCCTTCATGCTGGGCATGACCCTGTTCTCATCGCGTTCAACCGCGCCGGAGAGACCTTACTCCGAGTTCAAGGGCCTTGTCACATCCCAGAAGGTTGTTTTTGCGGATATCAAGGATGCTTCAATAATTGAATACACTACAAATGACGGCTCAGTCTACAGAACCCGCATCCCCTACAGGGATGACGGCCTTATGACCGCACTTGAGCAGAACAACGTGGTTATCAAGGGCTCAGAGAGGGAGAACTCATGGCTTCTCATCCTCCTCCAGTTCGTGCCCTACCTTGTATTCATAGGCCTCATGGTCATGGTTATGAGAAGTGCC